>JAAYBE010000020.1 GCA_012719015.1 Actinomycetota bacterium | reverse complement strand
TCGCGGACCCGGTCACGGCGACGGCGCACCTGTGCAGGCGCAGCGCCCGGTTGTTGTAGCCGAGGCCCTGCCAGCGGAGCAGGACTTCGCGGAAGGACGCCGCCGCGAGGCTCTCGAGGTCGGGCCAGACGCGCAGCCATTCCTCGTAACGCGGCACCACCCGCGACACCGGCGTCTGCTGCAGCATGACCTCGCTGACCAGGATCGCGTAAGGGTCGGTGGTCCGTCGCCACGGCAGGTCGCGGCCGTTCTCCTCGTACCAGCCGAGCAGCCGAGCGCGCAGCGCACGGAGGCGGGCGTCCGAAGGCGGGAGAGACATCGAGGCTCCGGTCGAGCGGGGGATCGTCGTGTCCATGGAGGTCAGCCTGCCAGACGCGTCCGCGGCGGACAAGAGCCGCGCCGCGCCGGCCCGCTCGGGAGGCGGCTCCGAAGCGGTAGTCAGGCGTCGCCCTCGTCGACCAGCCGCTCCCAGGCGGCGTACTCGCTTTCCAGTCGTCGCTCCACGACGGTCCGCTCGTCGAGGAGGCGGGCGAGGGCGTCCCGGTCGGCGTAGGTCTCCGGCTCGGAGAGCTCCGCGTCGATCTCGCCGAGCCGTCTCTCCTCCCTGAGGACCGCCGCCTCGGCGGCGCGCAGCCGGGCGCGCCGGCGGCGCGCCTCCTCGGCGGTCTGCCGGTCGCGTACGGCGGCGGCGCCGGCCGGCGCGGCTCTGCCGGCGCCCTCGCCGCTGCGCGCCGTGGGCTGGGACGTCGGCTCCGGCGCCGGGCCCGACCGCTCCGCCCGGGCCTCCCAGTAGCGTGCGACCGAGAGATGATTGAGCAGTCGTCCGTCGCGGATCTCCAGCACTCTCGTCGCGACGCGGTCGATGAGGTGGCGGTCGTGCGTGACCAGCAGGATTGTCCCGGTGTAGTCCTCGAGCGCGTCGGCCAGGGCCTCCACCGAACCTGTGTCGAGATGGTTGGTCGGCTCGTCGAGCAGCAGGAAGTTGGCGTCTCCGACGAGCAGGGTGAGGAGCCGCAGGCGGCTGCGCTCCCCGCCGGAGAGCATCTCGACGCGCTTCTCGACCTCGTCAGGTCCGAACTGGAAGCGGCCGAGCAGACCGCGCGCGGCCTGCTCGTCCTGACCCGCCATCGGCAGCACCGCCTGCAGCACGGTCTCGTCTTCGTGAAGCTCGCGACCCTGTTGCGAGTAGTAGGCCGCCCGTACGTTGTGACCGAGGAACGAGGCGCCGGAGGCGGGGCTGCGCAGGCCCGCCACCATCTCGATCAGCGTCGTCTTGCCGGAGCCGTTCGGCCCGAGCAGGGCGACCTTCTCGCCGCGCTCTATGACGAGGTCCACGTCGCGTACGAGCACGCGCGTGCCGCCGTCGCTCGAGCCGACGCCCACCGCCGGCGTCTTCAGCTCGAGCACGATACGGGCCGACGGCTCGGGTTGAGGGAGCCCGAGTTTGAAGCTCCTCCTCTGTCTCGGCGGCTTGCGCAGACCGGCCTTGATGCGCTCGATCTGGGTGAGCTTGGCCTTCGCCTGCTTCGCCTTGTCCTTCTTGGCGTGGAAGCGGTCGTAGAAGCGCTGCAGCTGCTCGATCTTCTCGAGATCCTGCTCGTACTCGCGGCGCATGAGGTCGTGTCGCGCCTCGCTCTCGCGCAGGTAGGTCGCGAAGTCGCCCGCCTGCGTCTCCACGTGCTCGTGTTCGAGCGCGAGGACCCGCCTGCCCACCTTCTCGAGCAGGCGCCGGTCGTGGGTGACCAGCAGAAAGGCGCGCTCGTAAGCGGCGAGGAACCCCTCGAGCCACTCCACCGAATCGATGTCGAGGTGGTTGGTCGGTTCGTCGAGCAGCAGCAGGTCGGCGTCGGCCAGCAACGCCCGAGCCAGGGTCACGCGTGTCAGCTCGCCGCCGGAGAGCGAGAGAAGACGGCGCTGAAGCATGGTCTCGGGCAGACCGAGACCCTCGACGACGCCGCCGAGACGGTCGCGATACCCGTACCCACCCGCGGCCTCGAAGCGTCGCTGGAGCTGCTGGTACGCGCGCATCGTGTCACGCAGCTCCGGGCTGTGCTCTGCGAGGCCGGAGAGGCGCTCCTCGGTGGCGCGCAGGGCGGCCTCCACCTCCACCGCGTCGCCGAACGCCTCCAGCAGGTAGTCGTTCACCGAGCGGTCCCGTTGGAGTTCGGGAGTCTGCTCGTGCAGCCAGATACGGTGGCCGCGCGCGCGGGTGATCGAGCCCGCGTCCGCGTGCTCGTGGCCGGCGATCAGGCGCAGCAGCGTGGTCTTGCCGGCGCCGTTGCGTCCGGCGAGGACGGCGTGATCGCGCTCGTGCAGGGAGAACGAGACGGTCGTGAACAGGCGACGTCCGGCGTACGACTTCTCCACGTTGTTGAAGGTGACGATGCTCATGGCGCGGCCGCCGGCAGGGCGGGAGGGCGGGATCGGCAGGATACCACCCGCCGGCAGCGGGCGGCAACGCGCCCGCACCGGACGGCACGCCGGGTCCGGCGGCTCGCGGCGCCGCCGTCTACGTGGCGCGGTCGACCGGCAGGGTGGGTCCGCCGGTCCCGGTGTCGGCCGCGCGGCCCGCCTTGGTGCGCACGGCGCGCGCGATGTCCTCCCGTGTGCGCCCGCCGAGCTGCTCCTCGACCTCGGAGTACCAGCGGACCCGCTTGCCGACCCGCGCCCGGAGCCGCCAGCGCAGCGTCTTGGCCTGCTCGGTCATCATGTCCTGGGCGAGCTCCAGGGTGCGTCGCACGCGGGCCGCGTCGCGCGGAGCGAGGTCGTAGTCGGCGACATGCTCCACCACGGTGTCGATGTTGTTCATGACGTCGATGTAGAGCCCCCAGTCGCCGGCGCACACGCGTGCCACGTGGTGCAGGTCGAGCACGCCCGGATGCGGGTTGAAGTCGACGTAGACGTCTTTGACCAGGGAGAGGACGTCGTGGACGTCCTTCTCGTTGAGGTTCACGATCTGGAGCTTGGTCAGGAGCAGGTCGGCGGGATCGATGGCGTACGTGTTGATCTCGAGCCTCTCACGGAAGCTGATGCGGTGGTCCATGCGCATCGTGTCGAGGAACACGTCTATGTGGTCGCTGGGGGGCGTCTCGGTGATCACCGGAAGACGGAGCCGCCCGCTGTCGTCGTCCGCAGGCGGTCCCGTCTGTGTGCCGGTCCCGGCGACCGCGGGAGGCGTGAAGAACTGGAGCTGGCCGTTGCAGGTGGCCATGGCGACGTGCTTGTTCTCCAGGTACCCGAGCTCGCCGAACACCGCACCGATCTCGGTCACCTGGCGCTTGAGGCCGATCAGGTCGATGTCGCTGTAGGCGCGCTCGGCGAACTCGAGGTCGAGGGCGTAGTGGCGGACGGCGAGGCCGCCGGTCAGCCTGAGGAGCACACCGTGCGCGTTGCCGGCGTCGACGATCCGGCGCGCCTCCACCATCAGGTCGCTGTGGAAGCGAAGGGCGGCGTCGAGCGCCGCGCCACGCAGGCGTGAGGTCGGCCGCTCGCTCACCGCGCCGCCCGGGGATCGAAACGGCCGCCGACGTCGAGGACGCGCCCGGGGCTGACACGGGGTCCCGGGCGCGATCGCGAGCCCGGGGCCCCAATCGACCGTCCGGGCGCGACCACATCGGCCCGGCCGCGACGGGTGGGATGAAGGTCGAGTCCCACGTTCATGTGGCGCCTCCGGCAGAGGGTCAACCCGTGCGGGGCGTGGGATACCCGGCGAGCTGCGGGCCGACCGGAGGTCCTTCTTCGCAGTGGTCTCTCACGCCAGCGGCAAGGGTAGCAGCCTTCGGCCGCGAACACACGTAGGACTGCCGGGGGGCGACGGCGGCGCGCGGGCTGGGACCGCGCGGTGCGCGTCGCCCGACGGGACATGCTGTGCGGTGAAGCAGCTCGGGTCCGGGCGCCACCGTCGGTCGACGAGGGAGGGAAGCATGACCATCGGCGACGTGTTCGCCAGAGCCTGGGACCTGTGGCGCAGGGACGTCGGCTGGCTGATCCTCGCGGGCCTCGTGGTGGGGGTCATCCTGGCGGTCATCTTCGCGGTCGCTCTCGGCATCTTCGGGTCCGTCCTCGCCGCCGCGGGGCTGAGCATCGGTGCCGGCCTCGTCGACGACACGGCCTCCGGTATCTCGGGTCTCGGTGTGGGGCTGCTCGCCGTGGGCCTCATCGTCTACATGCTTCTGCTGTTCCTGACCGACGTGCTCGCGCTCACGTTCTACGGCGGCCTGTTCGAGATGGTCATCGGCGCATACCGGGAGAACCGCGGCGTCGCGTTCGGCGACCTCTTCAGCGGGTTCCGCAGGTTCGGCGCCTACGCGCTGTTCGCGCTCGTCATGGTCGGCGTCTCGCTCGGCGTGGGCCTGCTCAACCTGATCCCGCTGGTCGGCCCCATCGTCGGTCTCTGCGTCTCCATCTGGATCGCGATCGCCTGGCTCTACGTGCTGCCGCTCATCGCCGACCAGGGGCTGGGGTTCGGCGCGGCCGCCGCCCGCAGCAATCAGATGGTCAAGGGGGCCGGATGGTGGTGGACCTTCGGCATGGTCGTCCTGCTGGGTCTCGCCGCCATGTTGGCCGCAGCGCTCATCCTGGCGGCGGTCTGGGGCGTCTACAAGGGCGACGAGACCGCCGGCATCGTCGCGGGTCTCCTGCTGTTCCTCGTGTTCACGGTGCTGTTGCCGCCGTACATGATCTGCTACGTGAGCGTGCTGTACATCGCCTCGGGAGGCGACCTCGCCCCGGCGGCCGTGCAGGCCGGCGGCGGTCTGCCGGGCATCCCGCCGGCTCCCGTGGCGCCGCCCCCCTCCGGCGCCCCGTCGTACGACGCCCCGGCCTTCGGTTCCCCGTCGTACGGCCCGTCGGCTCCTCCTGCCACGCCGGCCGGCGGCGACGCCTGGCGCGCCGCGGCCGATCCGCTCGCGACCCAGCCGCCCGCCGCCGTCCCGGCGCCGCCCCCGGCGGCGGGGTGGTCCGGGGCAGGATCCGTGGGGGCGCCGCCGGACCAGGAGTGGGCGACTGCGGCGACCGCCGCCGGAGACGATGCCGACCCCGCCGCGGGGGGCTCCGGGTCGGAAGGGCGGGCGACGGAGCCGCCGGCCCCGACGCCGCCGCCGGCTCCGCCGCCCCCCGGATCCTGAGTCAGGCCGGTCGGCTCGTCGTGGCTCCACGGTCCCTGGGCCGTGGAGCCCGCCGTCGGACCTCCCGATTACGCGGTGCCCGTAGCCGGGTATGGAGCGTTCACAGGCGGCAACCACCGGACCAGCGAGGCCACCGTGAAGGAGAAGCTCGGATCGACCAACGCGCTCTACCCGCTCGTCACTGCGATAGTCGGCGCCACCGTGGACGGCACGCCGGACTTCGCGACCGTCGCGCACGTCGGGGTCGCCCACCTCAAGGGCATCACCCTCGGCATGGGCACCATGCACCTCACCAACCGGGGGATCCTCGAGAACGGCACGTTCAGTGTGAACCTGCCTTCGGAGGACATGGTGGCGATCACCGACCACATCGGTATGGTCAGCGGCGCCAAGGAGGACAAGAGCCGGCACTTCGGGTTGTTCTACGGCGAACTCGGGACCGCTCCCATGATCGAGGAGTGCAAGGTGACCATGGAGTGCAGGCTGATCGAGCACGTGCAGCTGCCGACCCACGACCTCTTCGTGGGGGAGGTGGTGGGCACGTACGCCGACGTCGACGTGCTCACGAACGGCGTCGTCGACATCGCCAAGCTGCGACCGCTGCTGTTCGACATGGCAAGCAGGAAGTACTGGGCGCTCGGCGAGCCGGTGGCCCGGTGCTGGAGCGTCGGCAAGGACGTGATGGTCGACCAGACGGCGGGAGACGGCTGATCCCCGACCCACGAGGGCCTTTCCCTCTGCGGCGGCCGGCGGCGGACCGGCTCCCGCTCAGTCGCTGGCGCCGAGTTCTCGCTCGAGTCGCTCCTTGGCGTCCAGCATGCGCCGCTTGAACTCCGCCGGGTGACGGATCTGCTTGAGGCCGCTGATGCCGACCGCGGCCGACGCCGTGAGCACGATGACGTCGCCGTAGTCGAGCACGCGGCCCGGGATGGACTGCTTGAGGACGATATCGGTGAGCTTCTCGAGCGACGAGTCGGCGACGCGCTTGCTCAGCACACCCGTGGACTCGATGACGCGCCGGTTGGTGAGCACGTAGATGTTGACCCTCCAGGAGAGGAAGCCCCAGACGACGCGGACCGCCGGGACGAGGAAGACCAGCAGCAGCCACCAGAGCCAGCCGGCGTCGGGGAGCCACCACACGCGGAGCAGGACGACGAGCACGACGACGACCGCGGCGACGAGGATCCACTTGATCATCTGGGTGACGAAGAAGACCCAGTGGTGCCGCTCGGTGAACAGGATTTCCTCGGCGCCGCCGAGTTGCCGCCGCACATACTCGATGCTCACAGGCCCCCTCCTCGCGGCCGCTGTCCGGAGCACCCTACCACGACGGCGTCGGCCTGCGGCCCTGACGGCCCGTGCGGACCGGCGGTCCCGGCGGCCGGCTCAGCCTGAATCCACCGCTCGGGGCGGATGATTCTCTCCGGAAGGTAGCATAGAATGACCTCCTGAGCAGGGCTTTAACGCAGCTGTAGTGGGCAGCTGCGGCCCCGTCAGGAGGTCACTCATATGGTG
>JAAYBE010000155.1 GCA_012719015.1 Actinomycetota bacterium | reverse complement strand
CCCTCGGCGACCTCCACGTCGACCTGGAAGGTGCCGAGCTCCTTGATCGGCTCCTCGAGCAGGACCTTGCGCTTGTCGACGGTGATGCCGCGGGCGTCCTTGATGGCGTCGGCCACGTCGGCGGCCGTGACGCTGCCGAACAGCCGGTCGCCCTCGCCGGCCTTGGCGGTCACCGTGATGACGGTGCGGTTGAGCATGGCCGTGTACTCCTCCGCCTGCACGGCCCGGCGGGCCTCGCGCGCCTTGCGCTCTTCTTCACGGCGGTGGAACTCGACGACCCTGCCCGGCGTGGCCACCTCGGCCAGTCTGCGCGGGATGAGGTAGTTGCGGGCGTACCCGCGGGCCACGTTCGCCAGCTGGCCCTTCTCGCCGAGGTGCTCGACGTCCTGGAGCAGGATGACCTCCATGTGGCCTCCCCCCTCAGCGGTTGACGTAGGGCAGCAGCGCCATCTCGCGCGCCTGCTTGATGGCGGCGCCCAGCTGGTTCTGGTGGCGCCGGCAGGTGCCGGTGATGCGACGCGACCGGATCTTGCCCTTGTCGGACATGAAGCGGCGAAGGGTCGTGTAGTTCTTGTAGTCGACCTCTTCGATCTTCTCCTTGCAGAAATAGCAGTAGCGGCGCCGGGGCTGGCCGTATCCTCCGGCCTTGCCCTTCTTGTCGCGCCGCGGCTTCGGCTTGGAACTCGGCATGTGTGGTCTCTCTCCTCACCGCACCCGGGGTGCGGGCTCGTCGTGCTCAGAACGGGATGTCGTCGTCAGGTTCGTCGAAGTCGCCGGGAGGGGTGCCGCCCATGTTGCCGGGTGGCGTGTCGTGACCGCCCTGACGAGCGTTGCGCTGGCCGGCGGCGAAATCACCGCCGTCACGGGGGCCGATGAACTGCACGTTGTCGGCCACGATGGACACGGCTTGGCGCTTCTGGCCGTCCTGCGTCTCCCACTCGCGCCAGCGGAGTCGGCCGCTGACGGCGACCTGGCGTCCACGGGAGAGCCATTGCGCGCAGCGCTCGCCCTGGCCACCGAACACATCGACGTCGAAGTAGTTGGCCTTGTCGCCCCACTCACCGGTGACGGGGTCCTTGACCCGGTCGTTGACGGCGACGCGCAGGCTGCACACGCTGGTGCCGCTCGGCGTCGCCCGCAACTCGGGATCGCGGGTGAGGTTGCCGACGATGACGACGCTGTTGACGGATCCGGCCACGGTGGACTCCCTTCCTCCGGTCGTCGCGTCAGGACTTGAGCCGCTTGGTCTTGAAACGCAGCACCTCGTCGGTGATGCTCAAGACGCGCTCGACCTCGGCGAGGGTCTTCGGCTCGGCCGTGAACGTGATGACCGTGTAGACGCCCTCGGATTCCTTGTCGATCTCGTAGGCGAGCTTGCGCTTGCCCCACTCATCGATGCCGACGACGGCGCCCTTGCTCTTCTCGACGTCGGTGCGGAGACGGTCCACGATCTCAGTCTGGCGAGCCTCGTCCGCGTTCGGGTTCACGATGAGCATGAGCTCATACCTGTTTATCCCGATCACCTCCTCTGGTCTGTGCGGCCCCAGCCCTGATGCTGGAGCAGGGGTGAACAGGCGCCATACCGGCGCGTGAGGGGAGCACCATACCAGCCCCGGTCCCTCGGCGGCAACCGAAGGGCGCCGGTCTTGCCCTGCAGCCGCGCGGTCCGGTCAGGCCTCGGCGACCAGCCGGCTGGCCGCAGGTGCGCCCGTCTGGACCTCGCCCAGCACCAGCTCGCCGTCCTCGATGCCCTTGACGCCCCACAGGGCGGCGAGGCGCGGCGAGCCGCCCTCGTCGGACCGCATGTGGACGAACACCGGCCGTACGGCGGCCACCGCCGACCGGGTCTTCGCCGCGTCGCCGTCCATGGCGGCGGCGATGGTGTCGACGGCTCCCCGGACGCTCTCCGCCTGCAGTGTGGCGAGGCCCCCGACGGCCGGGTCCTCGGCGAGCATGGCGAAGAACTCACGGACCTCCGGGGGGTGCATCTCGCTGACGACGACGCGTCCTGGCGCCATGCGTCGCGCCTTGGCGAAGAGAGCCGGCACATCCGTCTCGTCGTCGACGTTCAGCCGCAGACAGAAGGCCCGCTCCTTGAGGGCGGGGAGCCCGGGGCCGCGCTGCAGGGCGATGAGCCGCTCGTCCACGGGGATGAGGTCGAAGAGCGAGTTGAGCAGGGTCGACTTCCCGGTGGCGCGGTCGCCGAACACGATCAGCGTCCGCCGATCGGCGAGCAGTTGGGCCAGCTTGGCGGCCTGACCGCCGTTGAGCGTGCCGCCGTCCAGGAGTCCGCGGAACGTGGTGGAGATGACGCCGGGCGCTCCGACCTCGCCGGCGTACATGATCGAGGTGTGCGAGACGAGCCGTGCGCGGCGGGCGAGGAAGTGCTCGAAGTAGGCGGTCACCTGCGCCGTGAGGAGGCTGCGGAGGATCTCGAGGTGCTCGAGTGTGCCCTCGCCCAGCCGGGTACGCTCGAGCCCGACGATCGACGCGTCGATCTCCTGGAGGAGCGCCGTCTGGACGGCGCACAGTCCCACGTCGCGCCCGCCCGGGTCGTCGGCGACGTCTGCGGACGTCGTGGCCTCGGGGGCGGGCCGGCTCTCCCCACGGGGTGCGGCGGTCGAGGTGTCGGTGTCGGTCCTGTCCATATGCTCTCGCGCCGACGGGGGTCGGTGCTCGCCCTCGGTATCGGCAGGGTGGCCGGGCGGGATGAGTGGTATCTTCGAGGGCGTGAGCGATGTGGCCGGCAGGTTCAGTGTCACTCTGTTCGCGGGTCTCGAAGAGCACACCCGCGAGCGTCGCGCCTCGCGTGATTACGATCCGCGCGAGGCGCCCACGGTCGGCGCCGTCATCGAGTCCCTCGGCCTCGCGACCGGCGCCGTCGGCCTCGTCCTCGTCAACGGGGCGCACGCGGGACTCGACTGCGTACTCGCTCCGGGGGACGAAGTCGCCCTGTTCCCCCCCTTGGGGGGCGGATGAGCGCCACGCCCCCGGCGCCCCTGCGCCACCGGTTCGCCTACGCCATCGTCGGCCTGCTGGCGGCGGCGTCGTTCGCCTGTGTCGCGCTCATCGCCGCCCGCACCTGGTACTCGCACACGTACCACTACTGGTTCCTGCTCTGGAACCTCGCACTCGCGTGGGTGCCGTTCGTCTTCGCGGCCCTCGCCTACAGTCTCGCCGCCGCCCGCCGCGCCGTGGCCTACGTCTTCACGGTCGTGGCCGCGCTGGTGTGGCTCGCCTTCTTCCCCAACGCGCCCTACATCCTCACCGACTTCCTGCACCTCGGCAGCATGGGCGACGTGGTCCCCGGCTGGTACGACGTCCTCATGCTCTTCTGGTTCGCCTGGACCGGGCTGATGCTGGGGGTGGTCTCGCTCTACCTGATGCAGGACCTCGTCACGCGCGCCTCCGGGACGGCGGCGGGGTGGG
>JAAYBE010000154.1 GCA_012719015.1 Actinomycetota bacterium | reverse complement strand
TGGCGCTCTGGTAGTCGGCGTAGACGACCCCGGCGCGGCGCAGCGCCTCGCCGGGATCGCTCAACGTCAGTGTCCGGCTGGTGTCGTCGGCCATGGCCGCCTCAGAACCACATCGTCGCGTCGGCGTCCAGGGCGAGATCGTTGAGCGTGGCGGCGCCGACGATCTTGACGCCGTCGATGAGCTCCACGGTCTCCCAGCCGAGCATCTGTTTGCTGGCCTCGCAGACGTAGACGGTGACGCCCATGTCGATGGTCTTGCGCAGCATCTCGGCCACGCTCGGGAAGCTCCCCACCTGGATCGCCTCGGCGGCACCGGGCTTGAGGACCGTCAGGCCCATGCCCAAGTAGTAGACGGCGGCGTCGAGGCCCATCGCCTTGGCGCTCTGCGCGAGCACGAGCGGCGAGTACTGGCGCTCGGGGGCGTCGCTGGTCTGCACATACAGGATGCTCTTCTCGTCGGCCATGGGGTCCCTTTCTCTTCTATTTCAGCCTGCGAAGGAGGATGCGGAGCTCGACGCCGTCGTTCTCGAGCGAGACGACCTCGTGACCGGCGCGCTTGGCGAAGCGCTTGAGATCCTCCTCGGCGGCGGGATCGTCGGCGATGACCTCGAGCACGTCGCCGATCTCGATGGAGTCGATGCTCTGGCGCGTCTGGAACAGCGGCTCGGGACAGTAGAGCCCGATGCAGTCCAGTGTGAGGGCCGGCTTCTCTTCTCCTGCCATGTGGGATCTCCCTTCGCGGTGGGTGGAGGCGCGCCGGCGCGCGGCTCCGGTCGGGCATATACCCGACCGTCGCGGGTGGTATTCCCTCGGGGACGACCACTCGCCCCCCCTGAAGCGACGCGCCGCGCCGCCGGCGGCCGCCGGGGCGCGGAGGAGACAGGGCGCAGGTATCATGGCCGGGCGGAAGGCCCGGCGGCTCGCTCCCCTGGAGGACGGCATGGCGCACACGACCACCGACAAGCTGGTGCTGGCGCTCGACACCGGCACGACCAGCGCGCGGGCGCTGGTCGTCGACTCCTCCGGCGCCGTGCTGGCGAGCGCCCAGCAGGAGGTCGGGCTCGACACGCCGCAGCCGGGCTGGGTGGAGCAGGACGCCGAGGAGCTGTGGCGGGCCCAACTGGCCACCGCCCGCGCCGCGCTCGAGAAGGCCGGCGTGCCCGTCGCCCGTGTCGCCGGCATCGGTATCGCCAACCAGCGCGAGACCACGGTCGTGTGGGACCGGACGACCTCGAGGCCGGTGGCGCCGGCCATCGTGTGGCAGGACCGTCGCACGGCGGACGATTGTGAGAGGCTGCGCGGCGCCGGCGCCGAGGCTCTGGTGCGGCGCAAGACCGGGCTGCTGCTCGATCCTTACTTCTCCGGCACCAAGCTGCGTTGGCTGCTCGACCACGTCCCCGGGGTGCGCGAGCGCGCCGCGGCCGGCGAGCTCGCGTTCGGGACCGTGGACACCTGGATCGCGTGGCGCCTCAGCGGCGGCCGCGCTCACGTGACCGACGCCAGCAACGCCTCGCGTACGCTGCTCTACGACATCCACACCGGCGGCTGGGACGATGAGCTGCTCGGATTGTTCGGGGTGCCGCGTGCGCTGCTGTCCGAGGTGGTGGACAGCAGCGGGGTGGTCGGCGAGTCGGACCCGGCGCTGCTGGGCGCCTCCCTGCCCATCGCCGGGATGGCGGGTGACCAGCAGGCCGCCTTGTTCGGCCAGGCCTGCACGCGGCCTGGCATGGGCAAGGTCACGTACGGCACGGGCTGCTTCCTGTTGCTCACCACCGGCGAGCACCCGGTGACCGCCCCGCCGGGCCTGGTCAGCACGGTGGCGTTGCAGCTGGACGGGCGGCGCACCTATGCGCTCGAGGGCAGCGTCTTCATCGGCGGGGCCGCCGTGCAGTGGTTGCGCGACGGACTCGGCATCGTCGGCAGCGGCGCCGAGGCCACCGCGCTGGCGGAGAGCGTGACCGACAGCGACGGCGTCGTCTTCGTCCCGGCGCTGGCGGGGCTCGGCGCCCCGTATTGGGACCCGTACGCCCGCGGCGGGATGTTCGGCCTCACGCGAGGGACGACGGCGGCGCACCTCGCGCGGGCGACGCTCGAGGGGATCGCCCTGCAGGTGGCCGACCTCTACCAGGCCGAGGCGGACGGCGCCGGCGTGGCCCCCCAGGAGGTGCGCGCCGACGGCGGCGCGGCGGCGAGCGACCTGCTCCTGCAGGTCCAGGCCGACCTGCTCGGCGTGCCCGTCGTCCGCTCCGGTCAGCCGGAGGCGACGGCGCTCGGCGCCGCGTGGCTCGCCGGGCTGGCGACGGGCGTGTGGTCGGGGATCGAGGAGGTGGCCGGGCTCTGGAGCGCCGGCGCCACGTTCCTGCCGCAGGCGGGGGCCGCCGGCGACCTGCGCCGGCGCTGGCGCGCGGCCGTGGATGGGGTGCGGGGGTTCGCGCGCGAGACCCGCTGACGCGGTCCGCGCGTCCCGGGTCGGCGAAGGCCGGCGTCCTGCCGGCCCCGGGGCGCTCCGTCCTCAGAGCCTGTCGGAGAAGAACACGCGCCCGGCCCGGGGCCGCATACAGTGGTCGGTCCACATGTCGGGGTTGTAGCCGCCGGCCGACACCAGGGCGACGATCTCGCCTTCGCGCACGTCGGGGAAGGG
>JAAYBE010000153.1 GCA_012719015.1 Actinomycetota bacterium | reverse complement strand
TGTGGATGGACCACGGCGTCGCCGCGGCCATCAAGGCCGCCGGCGGCGAGGCGGTGGAGAAGGAGGCGGTCCTCCAGGGGCCCATCAAGGTCGGCGAGGCCGTCATCACCACCGGTCACGACCTCAAGGCCCGCTGGGTGCTCCACGTGGCGCTGTCCGAGTCCACCCCGGCGGTGGACGCCGCCGCGATCGTCGCCGCCACGCGCGCCGCGCTCGCCGCCGCCGAGCGCGCGCACGCACGCTCGGTGGCGCTCCCGGCGTTCGGCACCGGCGGCGGCGGGTTCCCGTTGTATCAGGGCGCGAGTCTCATGGTCACGGAGGTCGCGGCGTACCTCAGGGAGCACCCCCGGACGGCGCTGCGTCACGTGATGTTCTCCGTCTACGGCGACGCGGCTCGGGCGGCGTTCAAGCACGCTCTCGTCGGGCTGAGCCGCTTCTGATCCTCCGGGGCCGCAGCGTCCGCCGCCGGAGGTATCCTCGTCCCACATCCCGACGAGAGGCGCACGGGTGTGAACAGATGACGGGCGCAGAGACAGCCGCGCAGGAGGCGGGGTCGGCGTGACCGGGAGCCTGCTCTACCTCTCCCGCGAAGACCTGGGGTCGCTCGGCGTGTCGATGGGCGAGGTGGTCGACGCGGTCGACGCCGGGTGCGCGGCCAAGGGCAGGGGTGAGGTGGTGATGCCGCCCAAGTTGAGCCTGCACGGCGAGGGCGACGCTTACTCGCAGGTGATGGCGGCCACGCTCGCCGGCGGGGGGCTCGGCGCCAAGTGGGTGACGCTGTTCCCGCGGAACGCCGCCCGCGGCCTCCCGATCACCAACGGGCTCGTGGTCCTCGGGGACGGGGAGACGGGACTGCCGTCGGCGGTGCTGGATGCGGCCACGATCACGGCCTGGCGGACCGGCGCCAGCGTGGGGGTGGCGGCGCGGTACCTGGCCCGGCGCGACGTCACCACGGCGGGTGTGCTGGGCTGCGGCGTCCAGGCGCGTGCCTCGGTGCGCGCCCTGGCGGCCGTGCTGCCCGGCCTGCGCGAGGTGCGCTGTCACGACGCCGTGCCCGCGGTCGCCGCGTCGTTCGCGGCCGAGCTGGGCGCGGACCTGCCGCGCCTCAGCCTGGTCGTCGTCCTGACGCCGGACGCGGTGGTCGCCGACGCAGGCGTCGTGGTCACGGCGATCACCATGACCAGGGACGTCCGTCCGCCGCTGGGGGCCGGTCTGCTCGCGCCCGGGGCGCTGGCGGTCGCGCTCGACTACGACGCGGCCTGGACCGCCGCGGCGATGGCCGAGTGCGACCGTCTCTTCTGCGACGACGTGGCCGCGGCGCTGGCCACGCGCGCGGCCGGCGCGCGCCTCTCCGGCCTCCCCGACCCGATCGCCGGGGACCTCGGCGACCTCGCCGCCGGCCTCGTGCGCGGTCGCGAGCGTGCCGACGAGCGCCTGTTCTGCCTCAACCTCGGCATGGCGCTCGAGGACGTGGTGACGGGCGAGCTCGCGCTGCGTCGCGCCCGCGAGCTGGGGGTGGGCACGGAACTCCCCCTGTAACGGCCGCGTCCCGGGGGATCACGGCGGCGGCCGCCGCGGTACCCTCAGCCGCCGAGGGCGAAGCGCCGGCGCAGACGCAACGGGCCGCCGGGCGTCTCCTCGACGAGGAGCACCTCCGTGGCGCGGCAGGCGAGCGGCAGACGGGGCGCCAGCGCGGTCCGGATGGCGGCGCGCTGCTCGCCTGAGGGGTCGACGGCGACCGCCACGTGCGGCGCGACGTCGTCGAACGCGCCGCCGAACGGCGGGCACTCCGGCCACTCGTCCCACAGCGTGCGCGTGAGCGCACGGAAGGGCGCGGCCGGCTCCGGCAGCAGGACGGCGGCGTCGGCCAGGTCCGCCACCCGCACGAGCGCGAACGAGAACGACGGCACGCCGGAGAGGAGGGCTTCGAGGCGGTCTTCCACCGTCTCGTCGAGGTCTCCCGTCGGGAGGAACGGCCAGAGCGCGGTGACGTGCGGCGGCAGGTCACGGACGGCGGCGGGCAGGCCGGCCGTCCAGGGCGAGACCAGGTCGACGGCTGCGTCGACGGGGACGACGAGTCCGGTGGAGGGCGGACGGCTCATCGGGTCACCTCCGGGTGTGGTTCCATACATCCGTCTCCGTGCCCGTCAGGCCAGGCCCTCGTGACGGGCCCGGAGGGCGCGCAGAAGGCCGAAGCAGCCGGTCAGCATCATGTCGCCGTGGGGGGCGGCGAACTCGAGCGGCAGGCGGCTGCCGGTGAGCAGGTCGCGGCGGGGGCCGGTCACGACGAGCGGCAGACGCCACCTGCCCCCGCGGTCGACGGCGACGTCCGCCGCGTCGGCCGCCAGGAGGGCGCCATGGCCGCGGTCGGCGCGCACCTCGTCGCTCCCCAGATCGCCGGCCAGCCAGCGGCGCAGCTGCGACTCCAGACCGGCGCGGTCGAGACAGCGGGTGTGGTGCTCGAACACCCCGGCCACGCGACCTTCCAGCGCCAGGAGGCAGACGGTGTGGCCGTTGCCCACGTTGACGAGCACGGCGTCGCCCCCGTCGGCCGGCAGGGCGCCGAACAGGGCGGCCGGCCCGGTGTCGCCGACCAGGGAGGGCCGGTCTGCGGCGAGCCCGCGCGCCACGTCGGCCGCGGCGCGGAGACGTGTGAGCACGGGTGGGACGGCGTCCGCCTCGTGGAAGAGCCGGTCGATCGGTTGTCCGGCGGCGATCGCCTTCTCCCAGAGGGAGAAGCGCAGCACGCGGTTGGAGCCGTGCGGGGCGTAACCGTGGTCCTGCACCGCGACGGCCACCGCCGTGAAGCCCGGCTCCACGCCGAACAGGCGCAGGGCCTGCGTGAGCGCCTCCGCGTCCAGGTCGCCGGAGCGGACCTCGACCGCGGCTCGGTGCCCGCGGCGCAGCAGCTCGTCGGCGTCGTCGTCGTCCACGAGGCGGACGCCGAGGGCGCGCACCTCGTCCGGATCGTCGGCGAAGCTCGCCGCGGCCGAGGTCGTGGCCACGAAGGGATGACCTGCGGCCAGATGCGCCCTCATCGCCCGCGTCACCGCGCCGCCGCCCATGACCGGCCCACGGAAGACGACCGTTTGGCCGCACGCCGTGGCCGCCCTGATGCGGGCCCCCGCCACCTGGGTCGCCGACGGCACCACGAGCTTGACGGCGTTCTCGAGCGTCTCACCGGCCCGCGTCAGGAGGATGTCGGTGGTGCCGGCGCCGACGTCCACGGCGAGCACGCCGGCCTGGTCTGCGGGGGTCACGGTCGGGAGGGCCTCGCGGTCGGTGCGCGGATCAGGCGGGACGGCTCGTGGGCACGCCGCGCAGGCGGAGCTTCCACACGTTGACGAGGGCCTCAAGGAAGATCTCGCGGCTCATCTTGCTCTCGCCGACCTTGCGGTCGACGAAGACGATCGGCAGTTCCACCACCTTGAAGCCCAGCTTGTGGGCGCGGTAGGTCATCTCGATCTGGAACCCGAAGCCCCTGGCGTCGACGGCGTCGAGATCGATCTCCTCGAGCACGCGCCGGCGGAAGCACTTGTACCCCCCGGTGAGGTCGCGGTAGGGCAGCCCGAGGATGGCCTGCGCGTACAGGCACCCGCCGCGGCTGATCGCCTTGCGTGAGAGGCTCCAGTTCTCGACGCCGCCGCCCTTGACGTAGCGCGAGCCGAGCACCAGGTCGGCGCCCCGGTCGATGAGGCGCAGGAAGTGGGGCAGGTAGCTCGCGTCGTGGCTCAGGTCGGCGTCCATCTCGAAGATCCGCTCGGCGCCCATGCCCAGCGCCGTGCGGAAGCCGGCGAAGTACGCCTTGCCCAGGCCCTCCTTGGCGGCGCGGTGGAGGACGCTGACGTCGTCCACCTCGCGGGCCAGCTCGTCCGCCAGCTCGCCCGTCCCGTCCGGCGAGTCGTCATCGACGACCAGGGTGTGGAGCTGCACGCGATGGCCGTCGGCGACCTCGCGGATGCGGGCCACCGCGTGGCGCAGGTTGTCGCGCTCGTTGTAGGTGGGGAGGACGATGACGTTCACGGTCCGGCAAGTATAACGTGGCGCCGCGGTCGCCGGGGCGCGGCTCGAGCCTCCGTCCGACGCGCGTGGTACCGTCGCTCGCGGCGTCGAGTGTCCACGGTCGTCCCGCGGCATACCATCACCCTCGACCAGAGGGTGAGTGTTCTCACGCACGGACCCCCGGCGGCGGCTGCGGAAAGGATGTTGCCATCGGGAGCGAATACACTATAGTGGTGTGCGGCCCGGCTGCGGGCACAATATGTTGTAGTGAGGTCGTGTCGGCATGCGTTGTCCCTTCTGTAGCAGCGAAGAGAGCAGAGTCGTCGATTCACGCGACTCGGAGGCCGGGGACGCCATCAGGCGTCGCCGTGAGTGCCTCGCCTGCGAGCGGCGCTACACGACCTACGAGCGCATCGAAGAGGTGCCGCTCGTGCTGGTCAAGAGCGACGGCAGACAGGAGTTGTTCGCGCGCCAGAAGGTGCTCAACGGCCTGCTGCGCGCCTGCGAGAAGCGCGACATCGCGCTCGACCGCCTCGAGCGCGTCGTCGACGACATCGAGAACGACCTGCGCCGCGTGCCCGGCCGCCCGGTCACGACCAGGATGGTCGGGGAGCGGGCGCTGCGCCACTTGCGCGACATCGACAAGGTGGCGTACATCCGGTTCGCCTCCGTCTACCGGCAGTTCGAGGACATCGAGGAGTTCCAGGAGGAGCTGGCGCGACTGGAGCTCACGGGCGCGGAGCCGCTGCCCGGGGAGGAGCCGCTCCCCGGCCTGGAGGCGGCCGAGCTCCACGAGAGTGCGACCATCTTCGCCACGCGCGGCGTGGCGCCGACCGAGGAGACCACGGGGCATGACTGACACGGACAACGCGGTGATCGAGCTCTCGGCGAACGCGCTCAAGGTGCTCGAGCGCCGCTATCTCAAGAAGGACGAGAACGGCCACCTCCTCGAGACGCCGGAGGAGATGTTCCGTCGCGTGGCCCGCGCCGTCGCGCAGGCCGAGCGCCTGTACAATCCGGCCGCCCCGGTCGAGGAGTGGGAGGAGACGTTCTACCGGCTCATGACGAGCCTCGAGTTCCTCCCCAACAGCCCCACCCTGATGAACGCCGGCCGCGAGCTGGGTCAGCTCTCCGCCTGCTTCGTCCTCCCGGTGGGCGACTCCATGGAGTCCATCTTCGAGGCCATCAAGAACACGGCCCTGATCCACAAGAGCGGCGGCGGCACCGGCTTCTCCTTCTCGCGCGTGCGCCCGCACAACGACGTCGTGCTCAGCACCAAGGGGGTCTCCAGCGGCCCGCTCAGCTTCATGAGCGTGTTCGACGCCGCCACCGAGACGATCAAGCAGGGCGGCACGCGCCGCGGCGCCAACATGGGCATCATGCGCGTCGACCACCCCGACATCCTCGAGTTCATCAGCGCCAAGCAGGACGACGACCGGCTCAACAACTTCAACATCTCGGTCGCGGTCACCGACGCGTTCATGCGGGCGGTGGAGGCCGACGCCGAATACCCGTTGGTCAACCCGCGCTCGGGCGAGACCGTCAAGACGCTCAGCGCGCGCAAGGTGTTCAAGAGCATGGTCACCCTCGCCTGGAAGAACGGCGATCCCGGCATCGTCTTCATCGACCGCATCAACGAGGACAACCCCACGCCGCAGCTCGGCGAGATCGAGAGCACCAACCCCTGCGTCACCGGCGAGTCGCTGGTCTCCACGGAGCAGGGGCTGCAGCGGATCGCCGACCTGCACGACGCCCGCCGGCGCCCGGACCTCGTCCTGGACAGCCGCCTGGCCGGCGAGCGCAGAAGCGCGAAGGCGGCCAGGGTCGTCGCCAGCGGAGTCAAACCGGTGTTCCGGCTCACGACCGTCGAGGGCTACGAGCTACGGCTCACCGCCGACCACCGCGTCAGCACCACGCGCGGGTGGGTACCGGCCGGCGGGCTCGTCGAGGGCGACCGCATCCACCTCGTCGACCGCAAGGGCGGGTTCGGCGCCGGGGGCTCCGAGCGCCTGGGCATGCTGCTCGGCTGGCTCGTGGGCGACGGCGCCGTCAAGGCCACCGAGGTGGTGCTGTCGTTCTTCGACGACGAGAAAGAGGAGCTGGCGCCTGTGTCCGCCGGCATGATGCGGGAGGAGGTCGAGGGCAGTCAGCTGCGCGACCGGGCGTACGCGCCGCACGGCAGCGAGGTGGCCGGGCGCGACGAGTACCGCGTCAAGTCGGCGCGCTTCTGGCGCGTCGCCGAGGAGCACGGCCTCCGGCGCGGCCGCAGGCGCCGCGTGCCCGAGGAGGTCATCAGCGGCTCCGAGGGCATGCAGCGCGGGTTCCTCACGGCGCTGTTCACGGCCGACGGTCACGTGAGCGGCTCCGCGGAGAAGGGAGTCGGCGTCCGGCTCACCTCCGTCAGCCGCTCGCTCCTCCGCGATGTGCAGCGACTGCTGCTCAACTTCGGCATCCTCTCGCGCATCCACGAGGACCGCAGGCCCGCCGGCATGCGTGAGCTGCCAGACGGCCGCGGCGGGCACGCGCCGCACGAGTGCCGGGCCTACCACGAGCTCGTGGTCTCCCGCGGCGGCCTCACGGCGTTCGCCTCGGAGATCGGCTTCATGGGCGAGGCGAAGCAGGCCAAGCTGCTCACCCTGCTGGACGGCTGCCGTCGCGGCCCGTACAAGCAGCCGTTCACGGCCCGTTTCCGTTCGCTCGAGCCCGACGGCATGGAGATGGTGTACGACGTCACCGAGCCGCTCACCCACTCGTTCGTCGCCAACGGGCTCGTGATCCATAACTGCGGAGAGCAACCATTGCTGCCGTACGAGTCCTGCAACCTGGGGTCGATCAACCTCGCCAGGATCGTGCCCGACGGGCACATCGACTACGGCGCGCTGGGCCGCATCGTGCGCACGGCGGTGCGCTTCCTCGACGACGTCATCGACGTCAACCGCTACCCGCTGCCCGAGATCGAGCGCATGACCAAGGGCAACCGCAAGATCGGGCTCGGGGTCATGGGGTTCGCCGACATGCTCCTGCGCCTGCAGGTGCCGTACGACTCGGACGAGGCCTGCCGCATCGCCGGCGAGCTCATGAGCTTCATCCGCGACGAGGCGCTCGCCGAGAGCGAGGAGCTGGCGCGCGAGCGCGGCGTCTTCCCCAACTTCGAGGGCTCCACCTTCGACCGGCCCGGCGGCCCGCGGGTGCGCAACGCCACGGTCACCACCGTCGCGCCCACCGGCACGATCAGCATCATCGCCGGCTGCTCCAGCGGCATCGAGCCGTTGTTCGCGCTCAGCTACGTGCGCGCCAACGTGCTCGACGACGACCGTCTGGTCGAGAGCCATCCCTACTTCGAGGAGGTCGCCCGCGAGCGCGGCTTCTACAGCGACGAACTGATGAAGAAGATCGCCGACGTGGGCTCCGCCCGGCAGGTGGACGGGGTGCCGCCGGACGTGCAGAGCGTGTTCGCCACGGCCCACGACATCACGCCGGAGTGGCACGTCAGGCTGCAGGCGGCCTTCCAGAAGAGTACCGACAACGCCGTCTCCAAGACGGTCAACTTCCCCAACGAGGCGACCGTCGAGGACGTCGAGAACGTCTACCGCATGGCGTTCCGCACGGGCTGCAAGGGCGTCACGATCTACCGCGACGGCAGCCGCGACGAGCAGGTGCTCAACGTCGGCCAGACCAGGAAGAAGCGCGAGCCGGGGCCCGGACTCGGCATCGCCACGACGCGTCCGGCGCGTCCGCAGCTGCTCAGCGGCGAGACGCAGCGCATGGAGACCGGCTGCGGCAAGCTCTTCGTCATCATGAACGACGACGAATACGGCGCGCGTGAGGTCTTCGCCAACATGGGCAAGGCGGGCGGGTGCGCCTCGAGCAACACCGAGGCGCTGGGCCGGCTCATCTCGCTGGCGCTCAAGAAGGGCGCCTCACCGCAGGAGGTCGTCGAGCAGCTCAAGGGCATCCGCTGCCACGTCCCTTACGGCATCGGTCCCACGGCCACGCTCAGCTGCGCCGACGCCATCGGCAAAGCCCTGGAGCGGCGCTACGTGACGGGCGCCGCAGCCCGTGCCACGGCCGATCCCCAGCCGCAGCTCTCCCTCGTCGAGGTCGCCCAGGGCGCGTGTCCCGAGTGCGGCGGATCCATGCGTCACGAGGGCGGATGCGCCGTGTGCAACGATCCGTCGTGCGGGTTCAGCAAGTGCAGCTGAGCCCGCTCTGCCGCGGTGCGACTCGTCCCCGGAGCCCGCTCCGGGTACAGTAGGCACGACGGCCGCCGTCCTGCGCGGCGGACGCGGACGACCGATCACGGGAGACGGGAGGAGTGCCATGAGCGACCCTCAGTCAGAAGCGGCCCCCGGCGGGGGCGGCGTCACCATCTCGGACAGCGTGGTCGCCAAGGTCGCCTTCAAGGCCATCGGCGGGATCGAGGGCATCCATGCCCTCGGCGGCACCAGCGCGCGGGCCCTTGCCGGGCTGCGCGGTGACAAGGGCACGCCCGGTATCTCGGTCGACCTGCGCGAGGGCAGCGTGGACATCGACGTCACGATGAGCATCGTCTTCGGGGCCAACGTGCCGACGGTCGCCGAGGCCTGCCGCAAGGCCGTCTCGGAGCAGGTCACCGCCACCACCGGCCTCCCGGTGCGCGCGGTCAACGTCCTCGTCACCGACGTCGTCTTCCCGGAGGACCAGGCTGGCGGCGCCGGCTGAGAGCCGCCGGCCCGCCGGAGCGGCGGCCGGTCCCCTCACGCGGTCGGCGACAGCCCTGCTGCTGTTGTCCGGAGCGGTCGTCGCTGCGTTCTTCGCCGCGCGACTCGCCGCCGCCGCTCTGGGCAGCGCCTGGTCGC
>JAAYBE010000152.1 GCA_012719015.1 Actinomycetota bacterium | reverse complement strand
CGGCGCCGGGTACAGGCCGTCGTGTCTCGCGGCGTGGTCCTCGACGTACTCGCGGATGAGATTGAGACCCTCCTCGCCGCGGTGGTCGTAAGCGCGCATGATGCTCCTGGGCATGCCCCCGGAGAGGACGACGACGCCGCGCTCCATGTAGCCGATGAGGCGGTAATGGCGGCGGTCGGGACTCACCGTGTAGCGGTAGTGTCCGCGGCTGCGGCCCGGCAGCATGTCCCGACCCGTCCACGGGTCGTCCGGCCACACCCCGCTCCCCGCCAGGCGGCCTGGGTAGACGGTCCTGACCTTCGGGTAGGTGAAGTACCGCTCGGCGCCCTTGCGGTCGATCAGGCCGCGCAGCGTCAGGACGGCCTGACGCATCTGCGCGTCGGGAGAGGCGGCGCCCGCGGCGCCCGCGCCGACGCAGGCCGCCGCCAGGAGGGACGCACTGAAGATGGTCGCGAGTCGGATCGGGTGCTTCATGAGGGCTCTCCGTGGCGCCCCCAGTGTGGTCCGTGCACCCGCGGGCGGTCAACCGCTCATCCGTCCGGGAGCGCGTCGTGAGGCCGCTTGAGCGGGGACCTCCAGATGCCGATAGGGGAGCAACGACCGAGGAGGAGGGGGATGGGACGCAGCGGGAGTGTCGTTCGTGCGCTGGTGACGCTCTGCCTCGTGTTGACGGTCGCAGGGTGTGGCCTGCAGGAGCGGGCCGTCGAGGACACCACGGGCAAGATCGACGTCGCCAGGGACGCGACCGTGAAGGCGCAGCTGATGATGATCAAGACCGGCATCGACGCATACGCCGCCATGAACGGGAGCGCACCGGCCGATGCCTCGAAGGCCACGCTCGGTGGCTTCGTCGATCCGTGGCCTGACAACCCGTTCACGGAGCAGCCGATGCAGCCGGGCGAGGGTCCGGGGGACTACGTCTTCACGCCCGCCGCCGGCGCCGGCTACACGCTGTCGGTCAACCTCTCGGACGGCGGCGTCTACACGGCCCCCTGAGTTTGAGGCCTTCCGCGTCGGCTGTTAGCCTGAGTCCGGAGAGGAGGTCGATGATGGGGATCGGAGGCGGCCGGCTCGTCCGCCGCGCGGCGCTCGCCGTGTTGGGAGCGGCCTGTCTGCTCGGCGTGGCGGCTCCCGTCGCCGCCGGCGACGACGCCACGCCGACCTGGCAGCTGACGAGCTACCGGACGCGCGGCTGGGACCGGAGTTTCAAGTGCGACCTCGTCGAGGAGCTAGACGTCGCACCGCGGGTCGTCGTGTACGGCGGGTCGCGCGGGATGCGCATGGACCCCTCCACGATCAGTAACCGGACCGGCCTCCCGGCCTTCAATTTCGCCTTTCACAACGGGCGCCCCGAAGACGCCTGGGCCGTCACCGACTGGCTGCTCGACACATATCCCGACCAGCCGCCGGCGGTCGTGTGGTGCATCCAGGCGACGACCCTCGCCGACATCCCGATGGCCCCCGGTCTGATCCTCGACGAGCGACTCTCCCAGGCGTTCCCCACGGCCCTGATCGAGGCCGAGATGCCCAGCGCCAAGAAGGAGCCGCTGCGCAACCTGCTCTCCGGACGCAGATACCGGCGCGACGGCCTCTTGCTGCACAATGCTTACGATCGCAGGCGCGCCCAGGGCCAGACGCTCAAGCGGGCGCTGGACATCTATCTCCAGCCGAAGATGCTCGCCAAGGCGGGCAACCGCAAGCTCCCCGGCAACACCAGAGCGAAGCAGTACTTCGCGCGCACGATCCGGCTCCTGAACAGCAGGGGGATCAAGCCCCTCATCGTGATCATGCCGTACCACCCCCGGGCGCTGAAGGCCTTCCGCTCCGTGGGGTGGGGGGTCAAGGAGCGCTGGTTGCGCACCTACCTCAGCGGCCTGCAGAAGAAGGGCTGTACGTTCCGGATCGTGAACTGCGTGAGCATCAGGTCCTTCGGCGGCAACCCCGCCGGCTTCTACGACGGCTCGCATCTGACCGTCGAGAACTCACGCCGTCTTCTCAGATACTGCATGACGAAGGCGCCCGGCTGCTTCCGCGTGCCGCCGCCGCCGACGCCGAGTGACCCGCCGATCCCCGAGGAGCCGTCGGTCACGGCGCCCCAGTACACGCCGGTACCCGAGATCAGCGACACTCCGGGCGACCTGCTGGAATGAGTCCGCCGCCCGGATCCGCCTGAGCCGGCGCCGGGCGGAGGGAGGCGCTCGTGGCGCGCAGGCTGGGGCTCGCTCAGGCGCCGGTCAGCCGCTTCACCCAGACCGCCCGCCGGCTCGGACGTCCGGTGCGGGTCTCGACGTCGTCGGCGCTGCCCATGGCCTTCAGTGCCGCGTTGACCGCCAGCCAGCGGAGCGGCTCAGGCTCCCAGCGCGGGGAGCGGTGGTCGACCCACGGCAGGCGCGTGAGCTCCGTCTGCTCCCCGCGGATGAGGTCGCAGAGCGTGCGGCCGGCCAGATTGGTGGTCGAGACGCCGTCGCCGACGTAGCCGCCCGCCCACGCCATGCCGGTGGCGCGGTCGAGACCGACCGAGCTGTACCAGTCGCGCGGCGCGGCGACCGCGCCTCCCCAGTGATGCGTCACGCGGACGTCGCCGAGGGCCGGGAAGAGCTGGCCCAGCAGCGTGCGCAGGTGGCCGTAGACGGTCGCGTCGCGCTCGTACTCCTCGCTCACCCGCGAGCCGTAGTGGTAGGGCGCGCCGCGGCCGCCGAGGGCGATGCGGCCATCGGTCGTGTGCATGGCGTAGAAGATCACGAAGCGGAAATCGCCGAACACCTCGTGGCCGCTCCACCCGACCTCGTCCCAGAAGGCCTGCGGGAGCGGCTCGGTGCCGATCATCAGGGAGTAGATGGGTACGAGAGAGCGCTCGTATCCGGGCAGCTGCGGCGTGAAGGCCTCGGTGGCGCGGACCACGACCTCCGCGCGCACGTCGCCCAACGGGGTGCGTGCGATGTGCGGCTGGAGGCGCACGACGGGGGTGCGTTCGTAGATGGGCACCCCCAGCCTCTCGACGACCTCGGCGAGTCCGCGGACGAGCCGGGCCGGATCGACGGCGGCTCCGTGCGGGGTGTAACCGGCGCCGAGGCATCCGGCCACGGCGATGCGCCGGCGCATCTCGGCGGCGCCGAGCAGGGCGTAGTCGTCCTCGCCGAAGCCCCAGGAACGCTCGTACTCGACGGCCTCGCGCAGGCGGAGCAGCTGGACCGGTGAGGTCGCCAGGTCGAGCTGGCCGCCGAGCCGAAGGCGTGCGTCGATGCCCTCCGCCTCCACCACGCGGGCGACCTCGCGGACGGTGCGGTGCATCGCCCGCTGCTGGTCGATCACCGCCTGCCGCCCGTGCGCCCGAGCGGCCAGCTCGCGGGATCCGGGAAAGATGCTGTGGCACCAGCCCCCGTTGCGTCCGGAGGCGCCGAAGCCGGCGATCTCGCGCTCGAGCACCGCCACCCGCAGGGACGGGTCCGCCTTCTTGAGGTAGTAGGCGGTCCAGAGGCCGGTGAAGCCGGCGCCGACGATGGCGACGTCGACGTCGACGGAGCCCGGGAGCGAAGGGCGTGGCGTCAGCTCGCCGGGGTAGTCGTCGAGCCACATGCTGCGGGCGCGGTAGTCTGTCACGTCAGCTCCTTGGACGGAGAGGTCGGGGCCGTGGACGTCGCCGCGCCGGGTCGGCTCCGGGCGGAGCACACCGCGCACGACTGTCAGGGGGAGTCGTCAAGGGACGAGGACGAGACGGCCGAGGGCCGGGCGCTCCATGAGGAGGCGGTGCGCCCGCGCCGCCTCGGCGAGCGGGAGCTCGCGCCCGACGACGGGCCGCAGCACGCCGCTGTGGAGCCCGGTGTCCACGGCCGCGCGCGCGGCCTCGACCTCCTCCGCGCGCGCGTTGGGCAGGCGCATCCCCAAGATCGCGCCCTCTGCGTTCATGAGGTCGCGGGCGTCCACCTCGACCGGCCCGCGACTGCCGACCACGATCACGCGGCCGTGCGGCGCCAGCGCCTTGAGGTCGGCGCCGAGGTTGGCGTTGGCGAGGAACTCCACGATGAGGTCGTAGCCGTCGCCGCCGGTGAGCTCGACCGCGGCCGTGAGGTGCCCGGGGTCGTGGTGGTCCAGCACCCGTACCGCGCCTTGCGCGGCCACGAGCTCACTGCCCGCCTGGCTGCCGGCTGTGCCCGTCACCTCCAGTCCGGCGGCCAACGCGAGCTGGACGACGGCGAGGCCGACGCCGCCGGATGCGCCGTGTACCAGGACCCGCTCCCCCGCCGTCGCCCGGGCGCGCTGGAACAGGGCACGATAGGCGGTCGTGTACGGGGTCCCCAGAGCGGCCCCCTGGGCGTACGAGAGCGCGTCGGGGAGCGGCCGCACGTCCTCCTCGCGGCACAGGGCGTACTCGGCATACGTACCGCTCAGCGAGCCGGTGACGTAGACGCGCTCGCCGGTGTCCGTACGTACGCCGGCCCCGTCGGCGCCGGGCGTGTAGGGGAGGGCGGGCAGATCGCTGTAGGTGCCCGCCCGCACGTACGTCTCGAACGGGTTCACCCCGGCAGCCTGGATCCGTACCAGGACCTCGCCCGGGACCGGTGTCGGCTCGGGCAGCTGTTCGAGCCCCAGGACCTCAGGCTCGCCGAACTCGTGGACGACGACGGCGCGCATCACGGCACGACGTAGGTGAGGCCGTTCCCGAGGTAGCCGGTGAGCCGGTAGGCCTGCCCGCCGTTGAGCTGCTCGTAGACGTAGCTGCCCGGGGAGGTCCCCGGCGCCATCGGCGCGCCCGTGAACGGGTTCGTCGGCCAGGGGTCCACGAACTGCACGAGTCCACCGCCCTGGATCACGTCCTGCGGCGACGGGTACAGGTTGTCGTGCTCGGCGGCGAAGGCCACGATCCCCACCTGGAGCTTGGCGATGTTGGCCACGGTCTGCTGGTCGGCCGTTGGGGACCCGGACGGGGCCGGGCTCGGCGTGGGAGGCAGGCTGGGGCTCGGTGTGGGGCTCGGCGTGGGGGTCGGCGACGGCGGCGCCGGTAGCAGGACCTCCGCGCGCACGAAGTACATGGGCTCCACCTCGGCGGCGCCGGCGGCGAAGGTGAGCCTGAGACGGTCGCCGCCCTCCGGCGTCAAGGTCCCCTGCGCGCTGCCGGTCACCCCGGTCAGGCCGAACGCCGACGCCCTGATGCCCACCTCGAGCCGGTCGTCGACGAGATCGGTGGTCGTGCTGTCGACCCTCTGCAACTGCGCGTCGTACTGGGTGACGGTGAACCGTCCGTCGGCGGTCTCGGCGATCACGAGTCCGCCTCCCACGCCGCTCTCCGGCGCCCACGTGCCGACGAACTCCTGCCCGACGTCCACGGGCTCGGCCGTCGGCCGCAGGAAGGAGTACCAGAAGGCGGCGCCGGCCACGATGGCGAGCGCCACGATGACCCAGACCCACCACGGCACGCCCTGGCGCTCGGGGCCGCGGCCCCGGGTCATGACCAGCGTGGGCTGACTGGGCGGCGGCGGAGGAGCCTGATCGCCCGCGGGCATCACGCGGGTGACGCCGGCGTCGTCACCGGGTAGCACCTGTGTCGTCCCCTCGGACGCCGGGGGCATGACCTGTGTCTCATCGCCCGGGGGCGTGGTCCGGGTCGGCTCGGTGTCATCGGGTGGTCTGCGGTCGTCCATGCTCGTCCTCCCGGCCGGGTGACGCGTGTCTGCGGTGAGTGGTCCGGTCTTACTACTTTGCCCCGTTCAGCCCGTTCCCTGTTCCAAGGTGCGCCACAGGTCGAAGAAGCCGGGGCACGTCTTGGCCACGCAGGCGGGATCGTCGACCGCGATGCCGGGGGTCGCGAGGCCGAGGACGGCGAACGCCATGGCGATGCGATGGTCGCCGTGGGGGTCGATCTTCGCCCCGTGCGGGGTCCCGGGGAAGACCCGCATCCAGTCGGGGCCGGACTCGGTGCGGACGCCGGTCCGGCCCAGGTTCTCCTCCATCGCGGCGATGCGGTCGGACTCCTTGAAGCGCACGTTGCCGATGCCCGTGACCGTGACCGGAGAGGTCGCCAGCGGCGCGATCGCGGCCAGCGTCATGAAGGTGTCCGGGATGGCGGCCATGTCCACGGTGACGCCCTCCAGCGCCGGCGGGCCCGTCACCCGCACGCCCGCGGGCTCGTCCTCGATGCGGCAGCCCATCGCTTCGAGCACGTCGAGGAAGGCGATGTCGCCCTGCAGGGCGTCGGCGCGGTGCAGGCCGAGCACCTGGACGCGGCCGGCCACCGCGGCCGCGGCCAGGAAGTAGGAGGCCGTGGAGGCATCGGGCTCCACGTCGTAGCTGCAGCCGGTGTAGCGGCCCGGCGCCACGAGGAAGCGGTCGGTCCCGACCACGCGCGGCGCGGCGCCGAAGCGCTCCATCATGCGCAGGGTCATGGTGACGTAGGGGCGGCTCACGAGGCCTTCCACGCGCAGGTCGAGAGGAGCTCGGCCGAGCGGCGCCGCCATGAGCAGTGCCGAGACGAACTGGCTGGAGACGTCGCCGGGCAGGGTGAGAGCGCCGCCGCGCAGTCCGTGTGCGCTGAGCGTCAGCGGAAGCGCCGCGGCGTCGTGCGGCAGGGTGTCGGCGCCCTGGGCGCGGAGGGCGTCGAGGAGGTCGCCGAGCGGGCGCCGGCGCAGCTGCGGCGCCGCATCGAAGTCGTACACGCCGTCGCCCGCCGCGGCGGCGGCGAGCAGGAAGCGGGCGGCCGTACCCGCCTCGGCGCAGAACACGGCCGCCTCGGCGGCCGGAGGCGGCCCTCCGGCGCCGGTGATGCGGAGGTCGCCCCCACGGCGCTCCACGGCTATGCCGAGGCTCCACAGCGCCGCGGCGAACGCGTCGGTGTCCCCGGCCTCGAGCGCCCCGCGCAGCACCGACTCGCCGGCCGCCAGGCCGGCCAGCAGCAGGGCCCGGTTGGTGATGCTCTTGGAGCCCGG
>JAAYBE010000151.1 GCA_012719015.1 Actinomycetota bacterium | reverse complement strand
CGGCGCGACGGTCGCGGCGCGGCGATATACTGCCTCCATGCCCGTCGACGACCGCACACTGGCGGCGCTGCGTGCGGCGCCCCTGTTCCGACGCCTGGACGGCGGACAGCTGGCGCGTCTCGCCGGGATCGCGCAACCGCGCCGCATCGCCGCCGAGGAGACGCTCTTCCTGCAGGGCGACCCCGCCGACGCCTTCTACCTGCTGGCCGAGGGCCGCATCAAGGTGTTCAAGCTGCTGCGCGACGGGCGCAGCGCCACCATCCGGCACGTGGAAGCGGGGCAGACCTTCGCCGAGGCCGCCCTCTTCCACGAGGCGTTCGCCTCCAGCACCGAGACCCTCTCGGACTGCCTCGTCTACCGCTTCGAGAAAGATGTGATGCTCGGTCTGCTGCTGACCGAGCCGCAGCTGGCCGTGAACCTGCTGGCCGCCATGGCCCACCTGCTCGGTCTGCTCAACCGCCGCGTGGAGGAGCTTCTGCTGCCGGTCCCGGCGCGCCTCGCCAGATATCTTCTGGCGCGCGCCGACGAGCAGCTCGATCCGGTCGCCGGCGGCGACGTGCCGCGCGTGATCCGCCTCCCGATCCGGAAGCGCGAGCTGGCCGCCAGGCTGGGGACGGTGCCGGAGACGCTCAGCCGCACCTTCGACCGCTTCAAGCGGGCACAGGTGATCCGCATGAGCAACGACCACCGGCTCATCGAGATCCTCAGCTTCGAGAAGCTCCATCGCCTGGCGCAGCAGTAGCGCCCCGCCGGCCGACGGGCGCGGAGGCGGGGGACCATTGACACAGGTCAATGTGGTCGCCGGCCGCTTCAGGTAGGTTGTCACGGTCATCACCGTGCAAACCCCCCTCTAAGAGAGAGCGACACATGCCAGTCCGCAGCATCGTGAAGATCGACGAAGAACTCTGTACCGGGTGCGGCCTCTGCGTCACCCCGTGCGCCGAAGGCGCGATCGAGATCGTCGACGGCAAAGCCAAGGTCGTCAAGGAGGAGCTGTGCGACGGCGCCGGCTTCTGCCTCGCCATCTGCCCTGAAGGAGCCCTCACCGTGGAGAAGAGAGAAGCCCCCGCCTTCGACGAGGACGCGGCCGCCGAGCGCATCGCCGAGAAGCTCGCCGCCCACGTCACCATCGAGCAGACCTGCATGAACTGCGGCCGCAGCGAGGACGAAGCCGTCCTCTTCCCGGCGCGCACCAAGGGTGAGAGCACCTGGGTGTGCGTCAAGTGCCTGCCGCAGCTCATCCACGGCTGAGCCGGGTCCGCCTCCCCGACCCACACCCGTCCCGAACCTCGAGCGGCGCCGTCGCAGCGCCGCCGACGGCACCACTCTCCAGGAGGAGTCAATGGCAGACAGTTACCACAGCGCCAACCACGAGATGCTCAAGCAGACGCGCGAGGCCGGCGAGAGCACGGCCTTCGACCGCATGGACGACATGGGCGTGCGCTGCAAGTTCTGCGAGAAGGGCGTGCGCTGCTCCCTCTGTTCGCAGGGCCCCTGCCGCCTCACCGACAAGGTCACGCGCGGCGTGTGCGGCATCGACGCCGACGGCATGGCGATGCGCAACTTCCTGCTGCAGAACACGATGGGCACCGCCACCTACATGTACCACGCCGTCGAGGTCATGAAGACCCTCAGGCAGGCCGCGCCCGGCGGCACCTACGAGATCAAGGACTGGAGCAAGCTCGAGACGCTGGCCGGGGTGGTGGGCGAGCCGCTCGAGCCGCGCGACACGCTGCCCCTGCGCGTCGCCGACGCGATCCTCGCGGAGATGAACCGCGACCACCAGAGCCCGTCGCCGTTCGTCGAGAAGATGGCGCCGGCCAAGCGCGTCGCCAAGTGGAAGGAGCTCGGCATCCTGCCGGGCGGCGTGCTGCACGAGAACATGTTCGCCACCGCGAGCTGCCTCACCAACGTGGACGGCAACTACGTCAGTCTCGCCCTCAAGGGCCTGCGGCTCGGCGTCGCCACCGCCTACGGCGCCCAGATCCCGCTCGAGTTCGCCCAGGACGCCCTGTTCGGCACCCCGACCCCGCATCCGATCAAGGTCGACCTCGGCATCATCGACCCCGCGTACGTCAACATCGCCGTGAACGGCCATGAGCCCATGGTCGGCGCCGCCCTCATCGCCGCGGCCCACGAGCCGGCCGCGCAGGAGAAGGCCAGGGCCGCCGGCGCCAAGGGGCTGCGCATCGTCGGCTCCATCGAGACCGGCCAGGAGCTCGTGCAGCGCTTCGAGGTCGACGACGTCTTCGTCGGCCTCACCGGCAACTGGCTCAGCGAGGAGCTGGCCGTCGCGACCGGCGGCCTCGACGTCTTCGCCGCCGACATGAACTGCACCGTGCCGACCCTCGGCGCGACCTGCGCCGCCCACGGCACCCTGCTGGTCCCGGTCAGCGACGTCATCGGCATCGACGGCGCCGAGACGCCGGTGGTGTTCGACCCCGCCAACGCCGCCGACCAGGCGCGGCAGCTCATCGACATGGCGATCGCCAACTTCCCCGAGCGCCAGAAGCTCAGCCAGTCCCTGCCCGAGCTGCGCGAGGGCGACGCCGTCGCCGGGTTCAGCACGGAGAGCATCCTCGGCGCGCTCGGCGGCAGCCTCGACCCGCTGCTCGACGTCATCAAGAACGGCACCCTCAAGGGCGTCTGCGGACTCGTGAGCTGCACCACCCTGCGCGACGGCGACCAGGACAGCCACACCGTCGCCATCGCCCACGAGCTCATCAAGAACGACGTGCTCGTGCTCGCCATGGGCTGCGGCAACGCCGCCCTGCAGGTGGCCGGCCTCGAGACGCCGGAGGCCAAGGAGAAGGCGGGCCCCGGCCTCAAGGCGGTCTGCGAGCTGCTCGGGATCCCGCCGATCCTCAGCTTCGGCACCTGCACCGACACCGGGCGCATCATGCTGCTCGTCGGCGCCATCGCCGACGCCCTCGGCGTGGACACCTCCGACCTGCCGGT
>JAAYBE010000150.1 GCA_012719015.1 Actinomycetota bacterium | reverse complement strand
CGTGTGCCTCAAAGCGTTCGTCGACTCCGACGGGCGGGGCGACGTGGCCGCCCCCCGCGTACGGCTCGAGCCGGCGTCGGCCGCCCGCAGCGCCACCGTGCGTCTGCGCTTCACGCTGACCGATCCGGCGTTCTCGTGTGGCAGCGCCGTGGTCAAGCTGTGGCTGCGCGACCCTGCCGGCCGCACGCTCCGTCAGCTGCGCGTCCCGGCGGCCGCGGTGAACGAGCGTGACGTGTGGCGCTTCAGGGCGCCGGCGCGGCGCGGCGACTACCAGGTCCTGGCCCGTGCCTGGGACGTCGCCGGCCACGCCTCCGGGACGACGCGCACCACGGTGCGGGTCCGATGACCGTGGGCAGGCGGACGGGCGGCTCCGGCGCTGGGTCGACAGGCGAGACAAGGAGGGCAGTGATGACGGGAGCACGTCTCGGGATCGTGACGTCCATCCTCGCGGCGGCGTTGTGGCTGCCGGCCGCGGCGGCGCCGGCGCAGACGGCCGCCGCCGACCGGGCGGCGGGTCTCGGCGGCGCCGCCGAAGGGCAGGCCACGGTCCTGGCGGACGAGCCGACGCCGTCGCCGACGGTCGCGCCGGCTCTCACTCTGACCGCACGGCCGGCGACGATCACGGCGGGCGACCCCGTCGATCTCGTCGCCGCCCTCGGCATCCCCGGCGCGACCGTGCGGCTGAGCCGCAAGACGGCCGCCCATGCGGACTTCGTCGTGGTCGGGCTGCGGACGACTGACGGCAAAGGCGTGGCCCGGTTCCGCGTCCTGCCGCGGCAGACCACCGCCTACCGGGTCGAATACGAGGGCGACGGCCTGACGTGGCTGCCGGCGTCCGCCGAGACGCTCGTGCCGGTGCGGCCGCGGCTGACGTTCTCCGCCCCCACGCGCGTGTACAGGGACCGGGCGGCGCGTCTCGCGGTGACCGTCCGCCCGGCTCATCCCGGCGCGACGGTCGTCGTCCAGCGCCAGGTCGACGGCGCCTGGCGCGACTGGCGCAGCGTCACCCTCGGCGCCGACTCGCGCGCACGGGTCGCCCGGCGCATCGGCCCCGTCGGCGCCGTCAAGCTGAGGGTGGTGATGGCCGCCGACGCCGGACATCTCGCGGGTCGCTCGGGCGTCCGCCGCGTGCAGGTCGTCAAACCCAACCCGTACCGCGTCCCGCTGGGCGCCAAGGGGATCATCGTGGTCGACATCTCCGAGTATACCCTGCGCTTCTACTCGTACGGCCGGCTGCTCAAGGCGTTCCCCTGCGTGACGGGGCGTCCCGGGCTGCCCACGCCGATAGGCCGCTTCAAGATCTACGCGCGCGGGATGTGGCCCGGAGGGCCGTACGGCTCGCGCATCATGTCCTACCACCCGCCCTGTGCGATCCACGGCACCAACGAGCCGCACCTGCTGCGCCGCTTCCCGCGCAACTTCTCACACGGCTGCACGCGTCTGTACAACTCGCACGCGATCTGGCTCTACGACCACGCGCCGCTGGGCACGCCGGTGTGGAACGTTCCTTAAGGGGCGTCTCCTCCAGGAGGGTCGCGTCGCGGCGAGGCTGATGCGGCCGGACGCGCGAAGGCGGGGGCGCCGGGGGCGCCCCCGCCTTCGTCACATCGGGCCGCGGCCGGTCGCGTGGCGCTCTCTCAGCGCCGGGCCGGCCGGCCCGTCCCACTGCGGGCGGAGCGGCTAGATGCCCAGTGCGGCGCGCTTGGCGTCGATGTGGGCGATCATGTTCGCCACGGCCTGCTTGGCGTCCGTCTCGACGTCGAGCTTGCCGCCGGTCACGCCCGGCAGGTCCTCGGTGACCAGCTTGACCAGGTTCGGGGCCCCGGACACGAACGGCACGGGGTTCACGTGCACGTACAGACCGAAGGCCAGCGCCGCCATGGCGTCGATGGTGGCCTTCTGCTCCATGTACTCGGGCGCCGTGGCGACCACCGGCAGGTCGGAGGTGTCCACGCCGAGGGCGTCGGCGATGGCGCCGACGAGCAGCATGATGCGCCCGGTGTCGGTGCAGGTGCCGAAGCTGAGGATCGGCGGGATCCCGAGCAGCTCGCAGACCG
>JAAYBE010000149.1 GCA_012719015.1 Actinomycetota bacterium | reverse complement strand
CGGCCGCCGACGTGGCCGACGCCATCAAGGACGCCCGCGGCATCACCGTCGACAAGCGCAAGGTCCTGCTCGAGGAGCCGATCAAGGAGCTCGGCACCTTCCAGGTCGACGTGGAGGTCGCCGAGGGTTTCGTCGCCAGCGTGAAGACGATCGTCGTGCCCGCCTGACCCGACCCGGGAGGCGCGCGACGCCCGCGAAGAGCCCCGGGGAGGCGCTCCACGCGCCTCCCCGGGGCTCTTCGACGTCGGTGGCCGGGCGCCGCGACCCGCCGCACGCCGCGCCCACAGCTCAGCCGTGTACGCCGACGGGGACCACTCGCGAGCCGAACAGGCCCCAGACCAGCAGGCCGTCGAGCAGCAGCGGCAGCACCGCCCAGGGCGAGAACCACACCACCTGGAGCGCCACCGACGCTGCCGCCCCTGAGAGCACGAGAGCGGCGAGCCACTGCGCAGGGACGACCCAGTGGAGCACGGCCCCGGCGGCGAGCAGGAAGAGGGTCGCACTGGCGATGCCGAGCAGTGGCGTGAGTGTCCCGAGAACGCCCCCGGCGGGCAGCAGCGTGTGCGTGTCCAGCCCGAACGGCCAGAGCAGCCGTCCGCCGACCCACCACGGCGGAGGGGCCTGCCCAGCCGCTGCCGGTACCAGGGCGGTCAGATTGATGTGCGCCGCGAACAGCAGCGACACGACGACGATCCAGCGCATCACGACTCCCTTCTTGTGGAAACCCGATGTCCTGTGAGTTTCCACAGTGCCTGATGAGACCCGCCCGTGAGCGGGCTCCCGTATCCGCTCAGCGGACGAACCTGATGAGACGCTCGAGCAGCTCCTCGTCGCGATCGTAGCTCCGGTCGTCGCGCACGATGAGGAGGTAGTCGACCATCATCGCCGTCAGCATGCGCTCGACCAGCCCTGCGTCGCCGCGGGAGAACTCGCCGGAGTCCATGCCCTCCTGCACGAGATCCCGGATGAGGTCTCCGGTGGCCTTGCGGAACGCGTCGGCGGCGACCTCGTACTGCGCCAGCCACTCCGTGCGCCCGGTCTGCTCCACGTGGCGTCGTCCACTGTCGAGAACGAGACGCAGCACGGTCTCGAGCCGGGCGACACAGGTGGGCGCCGTGGCCACTGCGGCCGTCAGCCGGGCCTTCTCCCGGGCCGCCTCCTGCTCGACGACGTGGGCGTAGATCTCGCGCTTGCCGGAGAAGTGCACGTAGATGGTCTTCTTCGAGATGCGCAGCGCTTTGGCCACGTCGTCGAGCGTCGTCCCTGTGTAACCGACCTCCTCGACGCGCCGCCTGAAGACCTCCGCGATCCGCTGTCGAATGATGTTCACCACCCACCGCCTTGCTGTGGAAACTCCTTACGCTGCCAGTTTCCCACCTGGAAACCTGTTTGTCAAGCAGTTTCCACAGCGCGGAGCGCGTCCCGGCGGAGAGGGACGGCGTCGGTGACGCGGCCGGCGCGGTGCGCCGTCGGGGCGGGATCGTCCCGCACCGTCACCCTCTGCTTGAGGGTGTGGCCGTCGAGGCCGGTCAGGTCGTCCCCGCCCGTGGAACCCGTCCCCGTCAGCGAGTAGACTGCGGGTCGCACGTCACCGCCCGCACGAGGACGCCATGGCCGTCGAACGCCTGCAACCCCCCGCCAGCCCGCACCTGCCGCCGCACGACCTCGAGGCGGAGCAGTCGGTGCTGGG
>JAAYBE010000148.1 GCA_012719015.1 Actinomycetota bacterium | reverse complement strand
GTCGCGATGCACTACGCTCTCGACGTCAGAGGCCTCGCCTGAGGCCCGGGAGAGCCACGCCTGCTCCAAGGGGGGACGATGATCACGCTGTACCAGACTGAGTGGTGCCCTTACAGCCACCGTGTCCGCCAGGTCCTCACCGAGCTCGACCTCACGTACACGACGGTGTGCGTCCCCTACGCGGCCGAGGACCGGGTGGACCTCCTCGCGGTCGCCGGCCAGACCGGCGTCCCGGTGCTCACCGACGGCGACGGCGTGTACCGCGACTCCGACGCGATCATCGCGCACCTTCGCGCGACCTATCCGGCGCCCGAGGACGCCGGCGACCACGCCGCCCACGGCGCCTGGCGGACGGCGACCCAGGTGGCCGGAGACGCCCGCAGCGCCCTCGCGCGGCTCAAGACGCGGCTCGACGAGAAGGGCTTCGTCGTGCTCGCCGAGATCGCCGGATCGACGATCAGCCCGCGACTCCCCGACGACCACGTCGTCCTGCAGGTCACCGTCCCCGTCGCGGCAGCCAAGGCCGCCGGCGTGGACCCCCTGGCTCCGGCGGCCCTGATGTTCCCGATGGCGGTCGTCCCGCAGGGGGACGACGTCTGTACGGTCGCCGCCGCCGATCCCGTGGGACAGGTGTGGCTTCACGCTGAGCCGGACCTGATCAAGGTGCAGGGCGCCGTCAAGAAGCGTCTTGAGGAGCTGCTGGCGACGCTTTGAGCTCGCGGCGCGAGCTGCCGACCCCGCCCCCGTCAGTCCCAGCGGTAGAGGCGCAGACTGAGCAGGCCGGCGACCGCTGCCACGACGAGCAGGACGAGCGCGGAGGTCCGATCCCACGTGCCGCCGATCCACGCCCCCTGCAGCAGATCGACGCCGTAGGTGAGCGGCAGGGCCTCGCCGATGCGCGTCATGGTGGGACTCATGATCTCGGTCGGGACTGACGCGCCGCTCAGGAAGAGCATGACGAAGAACAGCATGAGGCCCGCGCCCTGGGCCGCACGCGGGCTGGGCATCACCGCGCCGAGCAGGGTGCCGACAGCGGCGAAAGCGGCGGAGCAGATGAGGAACCCCGCCGCCAACAGGCCGAGCGAATCCGGGAAGTGGACGGGGTAGAAGGCCGCCGCGAACCCCACGACCAGGACGCCGCCGACCACCGCGAGCACGAGCGCCCCGAGGACCTGCGAGCCGAGCACGGCCCAGACGGGGACCAACGAAGCGCGGAAGCGGCGCAGGACGCCGCCGCTCCGATAGTCGGTGAGCCGGGCCGGCAGCATGATCACGCCGACGGACATGGCGACCACGGCGATGTAGGCCGGCGCGTAGTAGTTCATCGCTCCGACCCTGCCGAACACGTCCGCGTCGGCATCGGCCTGGCCGCCGAAGATCTCCCCGAGCACGAACATCAGGACCACGGGGAACGCGAACGTGAACACGATCGTCATGGGCTCGCGCAGGAAGAGCTTCAGCTCGATCCATGTGAGCTTGAGCACCACACGCAGGCCGCTCTGACCCACGGCCCGCCATCCGGCCGGTCGTCCGGCGGCGTCCCGACGTCGAGCAGTCAATCGTCCACCAGATGTCCGGTCAGCTTGAGGAACACGTCCTCCAGGCTGGGCTCGATCACGCGCAGGTCGACGGGCGTGACGCCTCGCGCGACGAGTGCGGCGGCCACGTGCGCCAGCAGCGGCCCGGTGCCCTCGACGACCACCCGCGGGCCACGCCGGATCACACGCCGCGCACCCGGTACCCGGCCCAGCCAGTCCAGCTCGTCCAGGTCGCAGGTGAAGACCACCTGCTCCAGCGGGTCGTAACGGGCGACCAGCCCGCGCGGCGTGTCGAGGGCGATGATGTTGCCGCCGTCGACCACCGCGACGCGGTCGCAGAGCCGCTCGGCCTCGTCCATGAAGTGGGTGACCAGGACGACGGTCGTGCCGCGGTCGCGCACCTGCCCGATCAGGTCCCACGCGACCCGGCGTGCCGCGGGGTCGAGGCCGGTCGTCATCTCGTCAAGGAAGACGACCTCCGGAGAGCTGACCAGCGCCAGAGCGATGAACAGCCGCTGGCGCTGACCGCCGCTCAGACTCGCGAAGGACGCGCCGCGCTTCGCCGCAAGCCCCCACTGGTCGAGCAACGCGCGCCAGTCCGCTGCGCCCGGAGCGAGACTGGCGAAGAGGTCCAGCGCCTCCCACACCTTGAGATGGTCGGGGAGGCGCGACTCCTGCAACTGGCAGCCGAGGCGCCCACGCAGGTCACCGGCGTGACGCACCGGGTCTTTGCCCAGTACCCGGACCACACCGGCGGTCGCCGTCCTCAGGCCCTGCACGCACTCCACCGTGGTCGTCTTGCCGGCGCCGTTCGAGCCCAGCAGACCGAAGACCTCTCCGGGCTCCACCTCGAAGGAGACGTCGTCCACCGCCACCACGCGGTGACCGTAGACCTTGCGGAGATGCTCTACACTGATGACCGGCGGCACGGCGGTCGACCTGCTTCCGTTGAGTTGCGTCGGCGAGGACCGGCGCGGCCGCTCACTCCGCCGGCGCGGCGTGGCCGCCGAAGGGAGACGGGCCGGTGGACGGCTGCTCGGGGTCGTCCCAGTGGCCGAGGCGACGGAACCGCTCGCGGCGCTGCCGCCGCCGCTCCCGGGCCGGGATCTCGTCGAGCTCGGCGAGGGTCTCGGCGATCGCCTCTCCCAACCTCTGGGCCGCCAGCTCCGGGTTGTGGTGCGCCCCACCGCGGGGCTCTTCCACGACCTTCTCGACCGCCAGCAGCTCGAGCAGGTGCGAGGCCGTCGGGCGCAGCGCCTCGGCCGCCTGCGGCGCGAAGTCGGCGTCGCGCCAGAGGATCGCGGCGCAGCCCTCCGGCGTGATCACCGAGTACGTGGCGTTCTCGAGCATGAGTACACGATCGGCGACCGCGAGGGCCAGAGCGCCGCCGGAACCGCCCTCGCCGATGATCGTCGCGATCACGGGGACGCTCAGGCGAGCCATGCAGAGCATGCTCTCGGCGATGGCGCGGGCCTGTCCGCCCTCCTCGGCCGCGACGCCCGGATAAGCGCCGGGGGTGTCGACGAAGGTGAACACCGGAAGACCGTGCCGCTCGGCGAGCCTGAACAGCCTCTGTGCCTTGCGGTAGCCCTCGGGCTTGGCCATGCCGAAGTTGTGTTGCGTCTGCTCGTCCAGGGTGCGGCCCTTCTGGTGTCCCACCACCAGTACCGCGCGTCCGTGGAACCAGCCGAGGCCACCGACGATGGCGGGGTCGTCGGCCCGCAGACGGTCGCCCTTGAGCTCCTCGAAGCCGTCGATCAGGTGCCCGATGTAGTCGCG
>JAAYBE010000147.1 GCA_012719015.1 Actinomycetota bacterium | reverse complement strand
TCGGCGGCCTCGATGTACTCGTCCTCGTCCTCCTCATCGTCCTCCTGGACGCTGGTGATGGACGAGATCGAGCGCTTGAGGAACCGGACGCGGGTGCGCTTCGCGACCTCCAGCTCGACCCAGTCCTCGCGGATCGCGGTGACGGTGCCGTACATCCCGCCGATGGTGACCACCTCGTCGCCCTTCCTCAGCATGCTGAGCATCTCGGCGTGCTGCCGCCGTTGGCGCTGCTGCGGGCGGATGGCGAGGAAGTAGAAGATCCCGAAGAACACGAGGATCCAGATGATGATCATTCCGCCCGGCATGCCGCTCGACCTCCCGCGGAGCCCTGCTCCGCCACGTGGCTTACGAATTCGGCGAAGCGTCCGGCGCGGATCGCGCGACGGGCGTCGCCGGCCAATCTTAGCAGAACGCGCAGATTGTGAAGACTCAGGAGCTGCGCGCCCAGCATCTCCCTCTGCGTCACCAGATGACGCAGGTACGAGCGCGTGAACGTGCGGCACGCGTAGCAGTCGCAGTCGTCCTCCAGCGGCCCAAGGTCGGCGGCAAAACGTGCGTTGCGCAGGTTGAGCCGCCCTCCGTCGCGCAGGAGAGCGGTGCCGGTGCGGGCCATGCGTGTGGGCAGCACGCAGTCGAAGACGTCCACCCCGCGGGCGATGACGTCGAGGATGCCGCGCGGGTCGCCGATGCCCATGAAGTAGCGCAGGCGGCCGGCCGGCAGCAGCTCGTCCATGAGCTCGACCGTGGCGAGCATCTCGTCGCCCCTCTCCCCCACGCTCAGTCCGCCGATGGCGTAGGCGTCGAAGCCCATGTCGGTGATCTCGGCCGCCGACCGCCGGCGCAGCCGCTCGTCGGTCCCGCCCTGGACTATGCCCACCAGGAGCTGGTCGCGACGGGTGTGCGCACGGCGGCACGCCGCCGCCCAGAGGGTCGTGCGTTCCACCGCCGCCTCCAGCTCCGGGCGCGGCGACGTCCCGGGGGCGCACTGATCGAAGGCCATGACGAGGTCCGCGCCGAGGTCCTCCTGGGTGCGCATGGCCAGCTCCGGCGTGAACACGTGTCGCGAGCCGTCGTACACGGAGCTGAACTCCACCCCGTCGTCGCGCAGCACGCGCGTACCCTCCAGGCTGAACACCTGGAACCCGCCCGAGTCGGTGAGGACGGGACCGTCCCAGCCCATGAACCTGTGCAGGCCGCCGTGCGCGGCGACCACGGCGGCCCCGGGACGGAAGTACAGATGGTAGGTGTTGGCGAGGACGACCTGCGCCTCGAGCTCACGCAGCTCGCGAGGCTCCACCGCCTTGACGCTCGCCTTGGTCCCCACCGGCATGAAGCACGGCGTCTCGACGACGCCGTGCGGCGTGACCAGGCGCCCGGCCCGCGCCGCGCCGTCGCGCGCCTCCACCGTGAACGCGAACCCGTCGGCGCGCATCCCGGCCTCCGCCGGGCGCGTCACAGCGCCACCATCGCGTCGCCGAAGCTGTAGAAACGGTAGTCGTGCGCGACGGCATGGCGGTACGCCGCCCGGGTCCGTGCCGCTCCGCAGAAGGCCATCACGAGGGCGAGGAGGGAGGTGCGCGGGAGATGGAAGTTGGTCAGCAGCCCGTCGACCATGAGGAAGGAGAACCCCGGCCGGATGAACAGCCGCGTCTCCCCCCGTAAGACGGCCTGCCCCGTCTCCCCGTCCGCCGACGACGCGTGCTGGTCAGCCTCCCGCGCCAGGTGTTCGAGCACGCGCATCGAGGTGGTCCCGACGGCGATGATGCGGCGGCCGGCGTGGCGCGCTTCACAGAGACGGGTCCACGTCGTCGCTTCGACCTCGTACGCTTCGGCGTGCAAGGTCGCCGCCCTCAACGTCTGCGCCCGCAGCGGCTGGAAGGTCCCCAGCCCGACGTGCAGGGTGAGGCTCTCCACGGTGACGCCGGCGGACGCGAGCGCGGCGTCCAGGCCCGTGGTGAAGTGCAGTCCGGCCGTGGGCGCCGCCGCCGAACCCGTGCTGCAGGCGTACGTCGTCTGGTAACGGTCGGGGTCGTCGAGAGGCGTGGTGATGTACGGCGGCAGCGGAGTGACGCCGACCTCCTCGAGAAGGCTGAGGACCGGCGACGCCGCGAGACTCTCCACGACCCATCGCCCGTCTCCGAGCGGTTCGATACAGCGCAGCCGCCACTCAGGGCCGCCGACCTCGTTCTCGAGGACCTCCTCGCGGCGCGGCCGTCCGCGCAGCAGCGCCTCCCAGCGTTCGGCGCCGGAGCCGGGCTCGGTCAGCGCACCCAGGAAGAGCGCCTCGACACGTCCGCCGGTCGCGCGATGGAAGAAGCTCCGCG
>JAAYBE010000146.1 GCA_012719015.1 Actinomycetota bacterium | reverse complement strand
GGACGGGCAGCGAGACGATCGGCCGGATCGCCGGCTGGGAGGGCATCTTCGTGGGCCTCAGCGCCGTCTACGGCTCCATCGCCCAGGTGTGGAACGAGCTCTACGGCAAGGTCGTCCTGCCTCTGGGACCCGCCCAGTAAGGGCACGTGCGCCACGCCGCCGCAGGCGTGGCGGAGGAGTGCGAGGGGCGCCGCCACCGCAGGGTGGCGGCGCCCCTCGTCCGTCGACGGAGCGCCGCGGCGGCGGCGTGCGTCTTTTCCGTCCGGGCCCGCGCCTACCATGCTCCTTGACACGAACACGGGTTCGCTCTAGGGTTCACACGAACACATGTTCGCTATCGGAGGAGGATCGGTGGAAGGCCTCACAGCGCGGCAACGTCAGGTGCTGGAGTTCATCCGGGAGAGCGTGCGGATCAACGGGTATCCGCCCACGGTGCGTGAGATCTGCACCGGGCTGGCGCTGTCCTCGCCGTCGACCGTCCACGCCCATCTGGCGAATCTCGAGCGGCGCGGGCTGATCAAGCGCGACCCCACCAAGCCGCGGGCCCTCGACGTGGTGGGCGAGTCCCGGCCGCGACCGTTGCCGCTGGTCGGCCGGGTGGCCGCGGGAGTGCCTGTCCTCGCCGACGAGAACGTCGAGGAGCTGGTGGACGTGCCGGCGTTCCTGCGCCGCGACGACGGCGACTTCCTGCTGCGCGTCAAGGGCGACTCCATGGTCGGCGCCGGCATCTTCGACGCCGACCTCATCGTCGTCCACCCGCAGCCCGAGGCTCGGGACGGCGAGATCGTCGTCGCGCGTATCAGCGGCGTCGGCGACGACGAGGCCACCACCAAGCGCCTGTACCACGACGGCTCCACCATCCGCCTCGTGGCGGAGAACGAGAACTACGAACCGATCGTGGTCCACGCCGACCAGGTCGAGGTCGTCGGCCGCGTCGTGGGGGTGCTGCGGCGGCTATGAGCACCGTGCCTCTGGCCACAGCGAGCGCTCCCTGTCTCGCCGACGTCGTCGACGGGCACCTCGCCGCCGCCCTCGCCGGGCGCGACGACCCTTGTCTCTGGTGCGGAGCCATGCCGGTACGCGTCGAGGAGGCCGACCTGTGGAGCGGTCACGTCGTCATCGTCTGCCCGGCGTGCGGCAGTGAGCTCACCGGAGCGGTGCCGCGTCGCCTGCGTGAGGTCGTGCGATGACCAGCCGACCGCGCCTGCGTGCGGTGCCCGACGCTGTCCCGCGAGGGCGCGCCGCTCGCCCGCAGGGCAGGGTGGTGCGTCGCCGCCGCGCCGCCGGCCTTCTCCGCCTGGCGGTGTTCCTGCTGCTCGTCTTCATCGCCGCCTGGGCGGGCGCACGCGTGGCCCACGCCGGGGACGATCCCGCCTTCTACTCCGGCACGGCCTACACGGTGCGGGCCGGCGACGACCTCTGGACGATCGCGGCGCGCGAATACGGCGACGCCCGCGACCTCCGCAAGGCCGTCTTCTCCATCCGCGCGGCGAACGGCCTGGCCACCGCGACCCTGCAGCCCGGTCAGAGGCTCGTGCTGCCGTACCTCGACCCGTGACGCGCCAGGTCCGGCGTGGCGCCGGCGTCGGTGGGGTATACTGGCGCGGCGTCCGGGACGTGGCGCAGCCTGGTAGCGCACCTGCTTTGGGAGCAGGGGGTCGCGAGTTCAAATCTCGCCGTCCCGACCACCTCACGGGCGGGAGTAGCTCAGTTGGTAGAGCATCAGCCTTCCAAGCTGAGGGTCGCGGGTTCGAGACCCGTCTCCCGCTCCATCTGTGCCGCGCCCCGTCGCTCGGGACGTGGCCCGCGCGCCGGCCGCGCCGGTGGCCCGTATACTGACTTCCTCACGCGCCCGTAGCTCAGCCGGACAGAGCAGGGGACTTCTAATCCTCAGGTCGCAGGTTCGAATCCTGCCGGGCGCGCCATGCCCGCACCAGCGGCGGGCGCGAGCGTGTGACGCCTCTGTGCGTTGGTGGTACCATTGGTGTCCGGCCGTTCGGGGCGGTCGCGGCTTCTCACGCAGCGCTCCCTGCGGCGCGGACCGGTGGTGGACGTAGCTCAGTTGGTAGAGCTCCAGGTTGTGGCCCTGGCGGTCGCGGGTTCAAGTCCCGTCGTTCACCCCATCCAATCGGGTGCACCGGCCGGCGCTCCGCGCCGGCCGTCCACATTAACGGACGCGGGTGTGGCGGAACTGGTAGACGCGCTAGACTTAGGATCTGGTGAGCTCAGCTCGTGGAGGTTCAAGTCCTCTCACCCGCACCACCTGCCCAGACCGACCCCCATCATCACCACTCGGCGGTCCGCAGCGCCACTGTGGCGTTCCGCGGGCCGTGCCGGCGACAGACGGAGAACCAGACAGTGAAGACGAACGTCAATCCCACAGGCGAGAACGAGGTCGAGCTCAGCGTCGAGATCCCGGCCGAGGCGGTCAAGAAGGCCTACGACCGGACCCTGGCCAGGATCCGTCAGGAGCTCCAGCTGCCCGGGTTCCGCAAGGGCCGTGTGCCGGTGGCGCTGGTGGTGCAGAACGTGGGCGCCGAGTTCATCCGCGGAGAGGCCCTGGAGGCCGCGATCCCGGAGTGGGGGGACCAGGCCCTCAGGGAGGCCGGCCTGTTCGACGACGCGGTCGGCACGTCGGACCTGCAGGTCGGTCCGCTCGACGAGACGCAGGACTATTCGTTCTCGCTCAAGGTGCAGACCATGCCGGAGCCGACACTGGGAGACTACAAGGGACTCGAGGTCCCGCGGCGCGCGGTGAACGTGACCGACGCCCAGGTCGAGGCGCACCTCACGATGCTGCAGGAGCGGCTCGCCAGCCTGCGTCCGGTCGAGGACCGTCCTGTGCAGACCGGCGATTTCGTGCTCATGGACCTCTCGGGCAGCCGCGACGGGGAGCTCATCGACGGCGCCCAGGGCACCGACCAGATGTTCGAGATCGGCCGCGGCAGCCTGGTGCCGGGGTTCGAGGACGAGCTGGTGGGCGCCGCGACCGGCGAGGAGAGGACGTTCGACGTCACCTTCCCCGACGACTACCACGCCGAGGACCTCGCCGGGCAGGCCGCGACCTTCCACGTGACGGTCAAGGAGATCAAGGAGAAGGTCGTCCCTGAACTGGACGACGCGTTCGCCGCCGACGTGAGCGAGTTCGAGACCATCGAGGAGCTGCGCAACGACATCCGCGAACGTCTCACCGCTGCGGCGGAGGCGGGCGTCGAGCGCGAGTTCCGCGCCGCGGCGGTCGAGAAGGCGGTCGAGCACGCCGCGCTGGCCGTGCCCTCGGCGATGATCGACCGTGAGGCGCACCGGCTCTACCACCAGCTGGAGGAGCGGGTGGGAGAGCAGGGGCTCACCATGGAAGTCTACCTCGGGGTGCTGCAGAAGACCGCGGAGGAGATCGAGGAGGAGATGCGGCCGCAGGCGGAGTTCGTGATCAAGCGGCAACTGGTGCTCGAGGCGATCGCCCAGGCGGAGGGGCTCGCGGTCAGCGACGACGACATCACTGAGGTGGTCAAGCACGACGCCGAGGCGATCGGGCGCGATCACCTCCAGTTGCTCGCCGATCTCGAGAAGTCCGGCAGGCGTGAGGCGCTGCGTGACGAAATGCTAGTGGCGAAGGCGGCCGACTTCGTGGCCGAGAACGCGGTCGCGGTGCCGATGACCGAGGCGGAGGAGGCCGCAGCCGAGGAATCCGCCGACGCCGTGGACCCCGAGGACGACTGAGTGTTTGAGCCCGGGGAACCACTGTGGGAGAAGGACCAAACGACGAGAAGGGTGAGCACGTGACACCACTTGTTCCGTTCGTGATCGAGCAGACGAGCCGTGGAGAACGGTCGTTCGACATCTTCTCGCGCCTGCTCAACGAGCGCGTCATCTTCCTCGGCACCCCGGTGGTCGACGAGGTCGCCAACCTCATCGTGGCGCAGCTCATCCACCTGGAGAGCGACGACCCGGACAAGGACATCAGCCTGTACATCAACAGCCCCGGCGGCAGCGTGTACGCCGGGCTCGCGATCTACGACACGATGCAGTTCATCAAGCCGGACGTGAGCACGATCTGCGTGGGCAGCGCCATGAGCATGGGAGCGCTGCTGCTCGCAGGTGGGGCGAAAGGCAAGCGTTTCGCGCTGCCCAACGCGCGCATCCTCATCCACCAGGTGGCCGGCGGCTACGAGGGCCAGGCCACCGACATCGAGATCCACGCCAGGGAGGTCCTGAACCTCCGTCGACGCCTCGACGAGATCATCGCCGACCACAGCGGCCAGGAGATCGAGAAGGTCCGGCAGGACACGGAGCGCGACTACTTCATGAGCGCGACCGAGGCCAAGGAGTACGGCATCATCGACGACGTCATCGCCCACCGCTAGGTGGCGTCGACGCCGACCTCGCAGGAGGAGGACCGCAGTGGCGGGAACGACCGACGGCAACGACCAGCTGCTCTGCAGCTTCTGCGGCAAGTCGCAGCGCCAGGTCAAGAAGCTCATCGCCGGCCCCGGCGTGTACATCTGCGACGAGTGCATCGACCTGTGCAACGAGATCATCGACGAGGAGCTGGCCGCCCCCGTCGCGCTCGACCTGGAGCAGCTGCCCAAGCCGCGTGACATCTACGCCATCCTGAACGACTACGTGGTCGGCCAGGACGAGGCCAAACGGGCTCTTTCGGTGGCCGTCTACAACCACTACAAGCGTGTGCAGGCGGTGGCCGGGGGCGAGACCGACGTCGAGCTGCAGAAGAGCAACATCCTCCTGCTCGGCCCGACGGGGTGCGGCAAGACGCTGCTCGCGCAGACGCTGGCCCGCATCCTGAACGTCCCCTTCGCGATCGCCGACGCCACGGCGCTGACCGAGGCCGGCTACGTGGGCGAGGACGTCGAGAACATCCTCCTCAAGCTGATCCAGGCGGCCGACTTCGACGTCAAGCGCGCCGAGACCGGCATCATCTACATCGACGAGATCGACAAGATCGCGCGCAAGGCGGACAACCCCTCGATCACGCGCGACGTCTCGGGCGAGGGCGTGCAGCAGGCGCTGCTCAAGATCCTCGAGGGCACCGCAGCGAGCGTTCCCCCGCAGGGCGGGCGCAAGCATCCGCACCAGGAGTTCCTCACCATCGACACCACCAACGTGCTGTTCATCTGCGGCGGCGCCTTCGCCGGGCTCGACAAGATCATCGAGCGCCGCATGGGCAAGCAGGGCGTGGGCTTCATGGCCGACGTCATCAGCAAGGCGGACAAAGACCCGGGCACCATCTTCGCGCATGTCCTGCCGGAGGACCTGCTGGACTTCGGGCTGATCCCCGAGTTCATCGGTCGTCTCCCCGTGGTGAGTGCGGTGCACAACCTCGACGAGGACGACCTCATGCGGATCCTCGTCGAGCCGCGCAACGCGCTGACCAAGCAGTACCAGAAGTTCTTCTCGCTCGACGGCGTGGAGCTGGTGTTCGCCGAGGAGGCCCTCGCGGCGATCGCCGCCAAGGCGCTCCAGAGAGGCACCGGCGCGCGCGGTCTGCGCTCGATCATCGAAGAGTCGCTGCTGGGCGTGATGTTCGACCTGCCCAGCCGCACCGACGTGCGCAAGTGCGTCATCACCCGGGAGACCATCGAGAAGGGCATCGACCCCACCCTCCTGACCGAGGCCGACAAGTCGCTGCCGGAGCGTGACGCCGAGTCCGCCTGAGAAGACCGACCCGGCGGCGGAGGGGCAGGGCGACGACACGGCGACCCTGCCCCTTCTGCCGACGCGCGACCTCGTCCTGTTCCCCCGGATGGTCGCCCCCGTCTTCGTCGGTCGCGAGCGCTCGATCTCGGCGATAGAGGCCGCGTTCGCCGCTCAGGGCCCGCTCATCCTCTGTGCCCAGCGCGAAGCCGCCGTGGAGGATCCCGCCCTCGAGGATCTGCGCTCGGTCGGCGTGCGGGCCCGGGTGCTGCAGCTCTTCCGCCTGCCGGACGGGAGCGTGAAGGCCCTGGTCGAGGGCGATGAGCGCGTGCGCGCCGAGCGGGTCGTGACCCGTGATCCCCACCTGGTGGTCGAGTACGTCCCCATCGAGAGCCCGGACACGCGGACGACGCGGGCACGCAGCCTCGCCCGCCGCGTCAGCGACGAGTTCGTCCGCTATGTGGGCCTGCACCCGCAGCTCGCCGACGAGGCGCAGTTCGTGGTGCAGCAGGCGGACGACGCGGGCGAGCTGGCCGACATCGTCGCCGCCCACCTGCAGATCGAGGCGGGGGAGAAGCAGGCGCTGCTGGAGACGGTGAGCACGCAGCAGCGCCTCCTCGCGCTGCTCGAGAGCCTCGCCGAAGAGAACGCGGTCCTGGACATCGAGCGGGAGATCGGCCTCAAGGTCCAGCAGCGCGTGGAGGGCGCCCAGCGCCAGATGCTCCTGCACGAGAAGCTGCGCGTACTGCGCGACGAGATCGAAGAGGGCGGCGACGTGGCGGACGACGATCTGGCCGGTTACGCGCAGCGCGCCGCCGAGGCGCAGCTCTCGCCGGCGGCGCGGCGGCTGGTCACCCGCGAGCTGACCAAGCTCAAGCAGGCGCCGGCCCTGAGCCCCGAGGTCGCCGTCATCCGCGGCTTCCTCGACACGGTGCTCGACCTGCCCTGGGGCAGGCTGGCCCCGGTGGAGGTGGATGTGGCCAAGGTGGCCCGCCACCTGGCCCGGACGCACCACGGTCTCGACGACGTCAAGGACCGCATCCTCGAGTATCTGGCCGTCTGCAGGATGCGGGCCGACGCGGCCCAGGCGCGCGGGGACGCCGCGGGGGAATCCGAGGACCAGCCCGCCACCATCATCTGCCTGACCGGTCCGCCGGGTACGGGCAAGAGCAGCGTGGCGCAGAGCATCGCCGCCGCGCTGGGCCGGCCCTTCGTGCGCGTGGCCCTCGGCGGGGTGCGCGACGAGGCCGAGATCCGCGGGCATCGGCGCACGTACGTCGGGGCGATGCCGGGCCGCATCGTCGAAGGGCTGGCCAAAGCCGGGGTGGACAACCCCGTCATGCTGCTCGACGAGCTCGACAAGCTGGACAGCGACTGGCGGGGGAGTCCGGCGGCGGCCCTCATGGAGGTGCTGGACCCGGCCCACAACCACGCCTTCCGTGACAACTACCTCGAGGCCGAGTACGACCTCAGCCGCGTGTTCTTCATCGCCACCGCCAACGACGTGGACGCGGTGCCGGCGACCTTGTACGACCGCCTGGAGGTGATCCACCTCAGCGGCTACACCCTGTCGGAGAAGCTCGCCATCGCGCGCCGGCACCTGCTGCCCCGGGTGGCGCGCGACAGCGGCCTCGGCCGGCGCGACGTCAGGTTCGCTCGCGGGGTGCTGCCGGCGATCGTGCGCGGCTACACACGCGAGGCCGGTGTGCGCGAACTCGAACGCGCCCTGCGGCGCATCGACCGCAAGGTGGCGCGCCGGCACCTCGAGGACGGTCTGCCGCTGCCGGCGACCGTCGGCGCCGGCGACCTGCGCGGCTATCTCGGGGAGGCCGTGTGGACGGAGGCCGAGCTTCCCCGCGCCGCGCGCGTCGGGGAGAGCCTGGGGCTCGCCTACACCACGGACGGCGGCGAGGTGCTCACCGTGGAGGCGACGATCGCGCGGGGACGCGGGGAGCTGCTGCTCACCGGCCAGCTCGGCGAGGTGATGCAGGAGTCGGCGTCGACCGCGTGGGGGCATCTGCTCTCGCGGGTCGACCAGGATGCCGAGCTCTGTCGCCTCGTGGCCGGCTCCTCGTGCCATACACCGGAGGGGCTCGACCTCACCAATCGCGACGTCCGCGTCCACGTGCCGGAGGGAGCAGTGCCCAAGGACGGCCCGTCCGCCGGGCTGGCGCTGGCCGTGGCGATGCTCTCCGCACTCGGGCAGGTGCCGGTGCGGCCGCGCGTCGCCATGACCGGCGAGATCACGCTGGGCGGCCGGATCCTGCGTGTCGGCGGCCTGCGGGAGAAGCTCCTGGCGGCCGGGCGGTCGGGGGTCCGGACCGTGCTGCTGCCGGCGGCCAACCGCAGCACGGTCGAGGAGCTTCCGTCCGACCTGACCGCCAAGCTCAGACTCGTGTATGTGGACAGCCTCAGAGAGGCGCTGCCTCACGTCTTCGCACAGGCTGGGGTTACGCGGCGGGCCTTTCGGGGCCACAATGAGACACGGACACCGGGCAGTGGGCCCAAGTACGCGGGAGAGGGGACGATGCACGAACACGAGCACGAACACAACCACCAGACGCCGGGATCGACCGAAGAGCCAGGTGTGGACGCCGGCTCGGGCGCGCTCGAGAAGCACTGCTCGCAGTGCGGCAGCCTCATCGAGGGCTCCGACGAGTTCTGCCAGGTCTGCGCCGTCGAGTACAGCGGCGGAGAGGCGCCGGACGACAAGGCGTGAGGCCGGTCCCGGTGGGCAGGAGAGGGCCGCTCCTCCGCGGGAGGGGCGGCCCTCTCCGCTTCGGTATACTTGAGCCTCCCGCGACGATCGAGGCTTGATGAACGACTACCTGCAGCAGACCACCCGCTTCGAGCCGGCCGCCGTCGAGGCGCGCTGGATGGGACGTTGGCTCGACGACCACCTCTTCCACGCGGAGCCGGACTCGTCGCGGCCGGCCTACTCCATCGTCATCCCTCCACCCAACATCACCGGCGTGTTGCACATGGGTCACGCGCTCAACGACACCATCCAGGACGCGCTGATCAGGTACCACCGCATGCTGGGAGAGAACGCCTGCTGGCTGGTCGGCACCGACCACGCGGGCATCGCCACGCAGAACGTGGTCGAGAAGACGCTGCGCAAGGAGGGCCTGACCAAGGAGGATCTCGGACGCGAGCAGTTCGCGGCCAGGGTGTGGGAGTGGCGGCGGGAGTACGGCGGCACCATCATCGAGCAGCTCAAGCGCCTCGGCTGCTCCTGCGACTACGACCGCGAACGGTTCACCTTCGACGACGAGTACGTCCGCGCCGTCACCAAGGTCTTCGTGGCCCTCTACGACAAGGGCTACATCCATCGCGACAGCTACCTGGTCAACTGGTGCCCGCGCTGCGGCACCGCGCTCAGCGACCTCGAGGTGGCGTATCGCGACATGCCGGGCATTTTGAGTCACATCCGCTACGAGGTCGAGGGCGGCGGGGCCGTCACCATCGCCACCACGCGGCCCGAGACCATGCTCGGCGACACGGCCGTGGCCGTGCACCCCGACGACGAGCGGTACAGGGACCTGGTGGGCAGGACGGCGATCCTGCCGCTGCTCGGGCGCCGCCTGCGGATCGTGGCGGACGACCGCGTCGACCCGGGGTTCGGCACAGGCGCTCTCAAGATCACACCGGCGCACGACCTCACCGACTTCGACATCGGCCGCACGCACGGCCTGGAGGCGGTGCAGGTCGTCGGTCAGGACGGCCGCATCACGGCGGCGGGGGGGCCGTACGCCGGGCTCGAGGTCGAGGAGGCCGCGGCGCGCGTGAGCGCCGACCTTCGCGAGCTCGGCGCCCTGGTCGAGGTCGAGGACTACCCGCACAGCGTGGCCACCTGTCACCGCTGCGGCACACCGATCGAGCCGCTCATCAGCGAGCAGTGGTTCATGGACATGGACGCGCTCAAACGGCCCGCCATGGACGTGGTGCGCGACGGCCGGGTCGCGTTCACTCCCTCCCGCTGGGCGCGCGTGTACATGGACTGGATGGAAGACCTGCGGCCGTGGTGCATCAGCCGGCAGCTCTGGTGGGGCCATCAGCTGCCGGTGTGGTACTGCCCGGACGGCCACGTCACCGTGGCCGAGGCCGAGCCGACGGAGTGCGCCACCTGCGGCGCGACGGAGCTCACCCGTGAGACCGACGTGCTCGACACCTGGTTCAGCTCGGCGCTCTGGCCCTTCGCCACCTTCGGCTGGCCGGAGCGCACGGACGATCTCGCCTACTTCTATCCGACCAGCGTGCTCAGCACGGCGCGCGACATCATCTTCCTGTGGGTCGCGCGCATGATCATGATGGGTCTCGAGTTCATGGGCGAGATCCCGTTCGACGACGTCTACATCCACTCCGTCATCCAGGCGCCTGACGGCCGCCGGATGAGCAAGAGCCTCGGCACCGGCATCGACCCGCTCGAGATGATCGACCGGCACGGAGCCGACGCCACCCGCTTCGGCCTGCTGCTCATGAGCAGCACCCAGGACGTGCGCTTCAGCGAAGAGAAGATCGCCATGGGACGCGGCTTCGCCAACAAGCTCTGGAACGCGGCCCGGTTCGTCCTCCTCGGCAGCGAGGGGTGCGCCGCGCAGCGCGACGACACCGACCAGGTCGACCGCTGGATCACCAGCCGGTTCCAGCGCTGTCTGGCCGCGGTCGAGGCGGCCGTGGCGGAGTACGACTTCGCGACCGCGGTCGACGCGCTCTACCACTTCGTCTGGGACGAGTTCTGCGACTGGTACCTCGAGCTGGTCAAGGTCCGTCTGTACGGCGACGACGAGGCGGCCAAGGCGCGGGCGGCCGGACACGCGCGCTGGATGCTGGACCAGATCGTGCGTCTCCTGCACCCCTTCCTGCCCTTCGTGACGGAGGAGATCGCAGAGCAGTACGGAGCGGCTCCCCTGCTGCGCCGGGAGCATCCCCGCGCCGACGACGCCCTGCGTGCTCCCGAGGACGAGCGGGTCATCGGCGAGCTCCAGGCGGCGGTCGACGCGCTGCGACGCTTCCGCGCCGAGACAGGCGTCCCGCCGGGCAAGGTGCTTGAGGCCGTCTTCGTGGCCGACCGCGCCGGTGCGGAGCGTCCGTACGCGCCCTATGCGGGCGCGTTCCGGGCACTCGCGCGCACGTCCGTCTCGTTCGACGGTGCGGCGCCGGAGGACGCCACAGCGGTGACGGTGCCCGGCGGCCGGCTGGAGGTCGCGGCGGTCGTCGACAGGGCGGAGGAGCTGGCGCGCCTCGAACGGCAAGTGGCCGCGGCCACCGCCGAGGTCCGGCGCAGCGAGGCCAAGCTCGGCAACCCGCAGTTCGTGGACAGGGCTCCGGAGGCCGTGGTCGCCCGGGAGCGTGAGAAGCTCGCAGGCTACGTCGCCGAGCGGGACGGCCTCGCCGCCCGGCTCGCACGACTCCGTGGGTGAGGCCCGGCCGGTCGGCACCGCACATCGTCGCGACCATGAGCGAACGGGAACGGGCGTGAGCCCCACGGACGATCAGGACTGGGTCGGGTATCTCGACTCGCTCGCCGCGTTCGGCATGCGCCCGGGTCTGGAGCGTGTGACGGCGCTGCTCGACCGCCTGGACAGGCCGCAGGAGTCCTACGGCGTCATCCACGTGGTGGGCACCAACGGCAAGTCGTCGACCGTGCGGTACTGCGAGGCGCTGCTGCGCGAGCACGGCGTGCGCTCCGGCGCCTATCTCTCGCCGCACATCTCCGGATGGAGCGAGCGGGTGGTCGTCGCAGGTCGCCCGATCGACGAAGGCCGCTTCGCGGCCGCGGTGCGGCGCGTGCGGACCGAGGTCGCCGCCCTGCCGCGGGACCTGGGCGAGACGACCCAGTTCGAGGTGCTCACGGTCGCGGCTCTGCTCGCCTTCGCCGAGAGCGACGTGCGGGCGGTCGCGCTGGAGGCGGGGCTGGGAGGGCGCCTGGACGCCACCAACGTGGTGCAGGCGCCCGTCGTCGTGCTGACCAACATCGCGCTCGAGCACACCGAGGTGCTCGGAGGCACACGGGAGCTGATCTTCGCCGAGAAGGCGGCCGTGATCAAAGGCGGCCACGTGGTCTTCGGGGAGCTCGACGGACTCGAGGACGCGGCGCGGCGCGCCTGCTCGGCCGCCGGCGCCGCGCCGCACTTCCTGCGCGACGTGGCGCGGTCGGGGGACTTCGCGGTCTCCGGCGCGCCCGACGACTTCGCGGTCGACTTCGCGACGGGCGGCGTGCCGGAGCGTTTGGCGGGCCTGGGGGTCCCCACGCCGGCCCTCTACCAGGTGCGCAACGCGGCGCTCGCGGTGGTCGCGACGCGCCTCTTCCTCGGGCGGCTCGACGAGAACGCCGTGCGCCGGGCCCTGGCCGGGACGCCCGTGCCCGGCCGTCTGCAGGTGGTGGCGGACCGGCCCCTCCTCCTCGCCGACGGGGCGCACAACCCCGACGGCGCGCGTGTGTTGGCCCAGAGCCTCACCGTCCTGGACATGCCGCGGCCGGCGGTCGGTGTGCTCGCCATCATGCGCGACAAGGACTACCGGACCATGCTGGCCCGGCTGCTTCCGCTGTTCGACGCCGTCGTCTGCACCGAGGCGAGTGAGCCGCGCAGTCTGACGGCCATGGGGCTCGCGGCGGCCGCGCGGGACGTCACGCTCGCGGACGGCCCGGCGGAGCGGATCGAGACGATCGTCGATCCGCACGCGGCGCTGACCCGCGCCCGCACGCTCGCCGGCAGCGCCGGAAGCGTCGTGGTCGCGGGGTCGCTGTACCTGCTCGAAGACCTGCGCGACGTCCTCGCCGGCGCCGGCTGAACTCCGCCGTCCTGGGGATGGGGTTCGGGTATACTGGCGCAAATCCGTGGAGAGGTGGATGGCACAGCAGAGAGCCCATCCGGTGGTGCGCTTCCTGGTCGCGCTCCTCATCGTGGTCGCAGTCGCTGCGGTAGCTTTCTTCGTGGGCTACCTCATCGGGATGCGGCTGGCCGTGCTGCCCGTCCTCCCGGCCGCCTTCTAGCGCACCGCTCTCCGGCGGCGCGGGTTGTCAGGTATGATTGCGCCGCCGGTCGTCCGGGCCGGCAGGCAGTCGCCGTGGGGACAGGCCGATCCGGCCCCGCGGACAGGCCGCCGTCATACGGAGGCGCCGGGGGCGCCCTCCACGTAGTCCGCCTGAGGAGGAAGGGTGCCTTTCTGGACCATCGTTGCCGCGCAGGACACGACGCCGACCGAGAGCGCCAACCCGTTCCAGGCGGTGCTTGACTTCTTCAAGTCACCGACGTGGCACTTCGTGACGCTCATGTTCTACTTCTTCCTGGCCGTCCTCTGGATCTCCTGTGCCTACTGGGTGTTCAAGGACGCGCGGCGTCGCATCGACGACAAGATCGTGCTCGCCGTGGCGGTGCTCACGGGGATCGTCTTCGGTCCCGTCGGTCTCGTCGTGTACGCCATCGTCCGTCCGCCCGAGACCCTCGGGGAGCGGCTCGAGCACGAGCTCGAGGTCGCCGTGATGGAGGCGCGCATCGGCGATGAGGCGCGGTGCTCGTTCTGCAAGACCCCGGTGCGCGAGGACTACCTGGTCTGCCCCACCTGCGGGCGACGGTTGCGTACCCCCTGCCCCTCGTGTCGCCGGCCGGTCGACCCGCAGTGGCGTGTCTGCCCGTACTGCGAGGCCGACGTCCACGTCGCGTCACCCGCCTTCGACCGCGCCTGAGGACGGACGCCGACCCCGGTCCGCCGTCCCAGTCGTCTCTCCCACCCGGAAGGATCCTCATGGAGCGAACGTTCATCATGGTCAAGCCCAACGGCGTCGCCCGCGGCCTCGTCGGGGAGGTCATCGCCCGGTTCGAGCGGCGCGGGTTCGTGCTGCGCGGCATCAAGGCGCTGCGCATCGATCGCGAACTCGCCGCGCGCCATTACGCCGAGCACGTGGACAAGCCGTTCTTCGAGGGGCTCGTCGCCTTCATCACGTCGGCCCCGGTGGTGGCCATGGTGTGGGAAGGACGCGAGGCCGTCACGGTGGCCCGGGCCATGATGGGCGCGACCGACTCGGCGCAGGCCGCTCCGGGCACCATCCGGGGCGACTTCTCGCTCAGCAAGGAGGAGAACGTGGTCCACGGCTCCGACAGCCCTGAGAGCGCAGCCCGCGAGATCGGGCTCTTCTTCGACGAGGCAGAACTTGTCTGACCCGGTCCCCCAGCACTTCTGGGACCGGGTCCTGCCGGACGCCGGCAGGGGCGCCGGCGGCTTCGCCGGCCTGGTCCTCGCCTCGCGCTCTCCGCAGCGGAAGCTGCTGCTGGAGCAGCTCGGGATCCCGTTCCGCGCCGTGGTGAGCGAGCACACGGAGGCGGTGGCCGACGGTGACCCGGCGCAGACCGTGCAACAGAACGCACGCGGCAAGGCCGAGGAGGTGCTGGCACGCGGACCGGTGGCCCCTGGCGAGCTCGTGCTCGGCGTCGACACGGTCGTGGTGCTGCAGGGCGAGATCCTCGGCAAGGCGCGCGACGAGGCCGAGGCCGCCGCCTACGTGCGGCGGCTGGCCGCCCGCACCCACGAGGTCTACAGCGGCATCTATCTGACCTCACGCAAGGTGGCACTCGTGACCCATGCCGTCACCAAGGTCACCTTCCGCAGCCTGACGGACGCGGATCTCGCCGCCTACGTCGCCTCCGGTGAGTGGCGGGAGAGAGCCGGGGCCTACGCGATCCAGGGTCTCGGCTCCGGCCTGGTCAAGAGCCTGGAGGGCGACTACTTCAACGTCGTGGGCCTGCCCGTACCGGCGCTGGTGAGGCTGCTCGCCAGCATCGGCATCACGCCTTTCTCCTGGGTGCGGCCGCCGGCCTGAGGACCCTGCACACGCGGCCGCCCGCCTCGCGCGACGACCGGACCGACCACCCGGACGCGACAGGCCGGCAGGGTCGCGCGAGCGCCGGCGCGCACCTCGTCGAGGCGGTAGCGACGTCCCGAGGCGGCGTATACAATCGGCCTTCGAGATCCGCTGCGAAAGGAGCTCGTCATCAGCTTCCTCGGATTCCTCACGGGCTTCGGCGCCCGTGACATGGCGGTCGACCTCGGTACCGCCAACACGCTCGTCTATCTCCGCGGACGCGGCATCGTGCTCAGCGAGCCGTCCGTGGTCGCCATCGACCACCGCTCCGGCGAGGTCCACGCCGTCGGGGCCGAGGCCAAGCGCATGCTGGGCCGCACGCCCGCCACGATCAGCGCGGTACGGCCGCTCAAGGACGGAGTGATCGCCGACTTCGACGTGACGGAGGAGATGATCCGCCACTTCATCCGCAAGGTCATGCAGAACCGCTGGGCGCACCCTCGCGTGGTCATCTGCGTGCCCAGCGGCGTCACCGGCGTCGAGAAGCGCGCCGTCGAGGAGGCCACATATTCCGCCGGCGCCCGCTGGGCGACGCTCATCGAAGAGCCGATGGCCGCCGCCATCGGCGCCGGCCTGCCGGTCGCCGAGCCGACCGGCAGCATGATCGTCGACGTCGGCGGTGGTACCACCGAGGTCGCGGTCATCTCCCTGGGGGGGATCGTCGTCAGCCAGTCCATCCGGCTGGGCGGCGACGAGCTCGACGAGGCCGTGATCAGTTACGTGAAGAAGGAATACAAGCTGCTCATCGGCAGTCAGACGGCGGAGGAGATCAAGCTCGAGATCGGCTCGGCCTACCCGCTGCCGCAGGAGGAACAGGCCGAGATTCGCGGCCGCGACCTCGTGACCGGGCTCCCCAAGACGATCGTGCTGTCCTCGGAGGAGGTCCGCGCCGCGCTGGAGGAGCCCACGCAGGCGATCATCGACGCCATCAAGGCCACGCTCGACAAGACGCCGCCGGAGCTGGCCAGCGACATCATGGACCGGGGCATCATGCTGGCGGGGGGAGGGTCGCTCCTGCAGGGGCTCGCCGAGCGCCTGCGCGACGAGACCCAGATGCCGGTACACGTGGCTGAGTCGCCCCTCACCTGCGTGGCCGTCGGGTCGGGCAAATACCTCGAGGAGTTCGATGTCCTGGTCAAGAGCAAGCGCAACTCGCGGCCCCGAGGCCGCTAGCCCCAGGCTCCGCTGAACCGTGAATCGCCGGCGTGTCCTCCGGCGGCGCCTCGTCGTGGCGGCCCTGCTGCTGCTCTCCGTCGCCCTGCTCACGGCGTACTTCCGCGAGTCCGGCGGAGGCGCGGCGCACAGGCTGCAGGACGGCGTCCTCACCGTGGTCTCGCCGCTGCAGAGCGGCACCGCCACCCTCACCCGGCCGTTCCGCGATGCATGGAACTGGGTCGGCCGCCTGTTCAGCGCACAGGCGGAGGTCGGCGCGCTCAGGCGGGAGGTGGAGCAGCTGCGGGCCGGGCTCGCCGAGGAGCTGACGACGCAGGCGGAGAACGAGCAGCTGCGTACCCTGCTGGCGTTCCACGAGGCCCACGTGTTCCCGCGGGGCGCGAAGTTCCTCACGGCCCGCGTCGTGGCCCGTTCGGCGACCGCCTGGTACTCCACGGCGACCGTCAACGTGGGTAGCGCCGACGGCGTGCGCGTGTACGACCCGGTCGTCAACGGGCAGGGCCTCGTCGGTCGGGTGGTCAAGGTCAACTCGAACGCGGCGCAGGTGATGCTCGTCACTGACCAGCAGAGCTTCGTCGACGCGGTGGTCGAGCCCGGAGGCGCCCAGGGGATCACCAGCGGCAGCGTCACCGGCGATCTCACGCTGGATTACGTGGACAAGAACGAGAAGGTCAAGGTCGGTCAATACGTGGTGACCTCGGGACGCAGAGGATCCATCTTCGTGAAGGGGATCCCCATCGGACAGGTGGAGAGCGTGGGCCGACAGGACGTGGAGTTGTACCAGTCCATCGCCGTCAAACCGTTCGTGGACTTCCGCAAGCTCGACGTCGTGGCGGTGATCACTCGATGAGTCTCGCGCGCCCACTCGCGGAGAAGACAGAGCCCGCCTGGCCGACGTGGCAGGAGGTGGCACGCCTCTCGGCGGTGCTGCTCCTGGCCGTGCTCCTGCAGACCACCGTCGCTCCTCACCTGCGCCTGCTCGGCGCCAGTCCTGACTTCGCCCTCATCCTGGTCGTCTGCGTGGCCCTGGCGAAGGGTGCGGAGACCGGCGCCGTGCTCGGCTTCGCCACCGGTCTGCTGACCGCCGTCGCGCTCATGGAGCCGCTCGGCCTGGGCGCCTTCGTCTTCGTCCTCGTGGGCTACTACGCCGGCCGCTACGCGGAGACGGCGGACCTGCCGGCCGGCCTCGCCCCGCTGCTGACGGTGTTCGCCGCCACGGTCGTCGCGAACACGCTCGTCGCGACCGCCCAGTTCCTCCTCGCGCGCGAGGTGCCCCTGGGCTTCTTCCTCGGCAGGGTGCTCCTGCCCGCGCTCGTCTTCAACACACTGCTGGCCGCGCCGCTGTATCTGCTGGTGCGGCTGTGGCTGCAGGGAAAGGCCGGTCTGCGTGCCGCTGCTCGGTAACGATCCCGCGCGCCGCGACCGCCCCATCCGGACGGGTCGCCGCGACAGACCCATCATCCAGCTGCCGTCGGTCGCCCTGCGTGTGGCCCTCGTCGCGGCACTGGCGGTAGTGCTGTTCGGCGTCGTTTTCTTCCGCCTCTGGTTCCTCCAGATCCTCAGCGGTCAGGACTTCGTCGCCCGCGCCAACGACAACCGCCTCCGGGAGGTCAAGATCGTCGCCCCGCGCGGCAACATCGTCGACCGCCGCGGCGAGGTGATCGTCGAGAACCGTCCCGGGCTCGCCGTGGGTCTGCGGCTGATGGATGTGCCCGAGGGACGACTCGAGGACGAGATCGTGCGACTCGCCAGAGTGCTGAAGATGCGCCCGGCGAGGATCCGCAAGGCCATCATGGACCACCTGCGCCCCAGCACCATGGAGCTGGGCGACGACGGCGAGTGGCACAGCTACCTGACGTGGGACGCGGTGCTCGAGCACGAGATCACCGGGCTCGATGTGATCATCGTGCGCGAGGACGTGAGCGAGCGCACCGTCTCCTATCTGAAGGAGCGCGCGCTGTCGTTCCCGGGCGTCGAGGTCCGCCAGAACTACCTGCGCGCCTACCCGCACGGGACCATGGCGGCGCAGTTGTTGGGACATCTCGCCGACATCTCGGCGGAGCAGTTGCGGGAGAAGCACTTCAAGGGTTACTCGGCCGGGGACGTCGTCGGCGTCGAGGGGCTGGAGAAGACGTACGACCGCTGGCTGCGCGGCCGGGACGGCGTCGCCCGGATCGAGGTCGACGCCTTCAGCCGGCCCAAGCAGAGCGACCCGGTAGGGGGGCGTCTGCCCGAACCCGGCCACACACTGGTGACCACCCTCGACGCCAAGGTGCAGGAGGCCGCGGAGCGGGCGCTGCGCACCGGGATCTCCCTCGCACACCGTGACGGCAAGGTGGAGGCCAACGGCGGGGCCGCCGTGGTCCTGGACGCGCGCAACGGCGACGTGCTGGCCATGGCCAACTACCCGACGTACGACCCCGGCGTGTGGGTGGGCGGCATCAGCGAGAAGAAGTACCGGCGGCTCTTCGTGCAGAAGGGCAACAACTATCCGCAGCTGAACCGGGCCATCATGGAGACCAAGGCCGTGGGGTCGACCTTCAAGGTCGTCGACGCCGTCGCCGGCCTCGAGGAGGGCGTGATCTCCCCGGTCGAAGCGTTCTTCTGCAACGGCAGTTACAAGCCGCCGGTCGCCACCGACAAGACGGTGTTCGGCTGCTGGTCGTCGGCGGGCCACGGCAGCCTCAGCCTCGTGGACGCGATCACCCAATCCTGCGACGTGTACTTCTACAACGTCGGGTACCGGTTCTACGCGGCGAAGGGCAGTCCACTGCAGGAGTGGGCCAAGCGCCTCGGCATGGGCCGGCCCACGGGGATCGACATCGAGGGCGAGGCCGCAGGTCGTGTGCCCACGCCAGAGTGGCGCCAGAAATACTTCCGCTCAGAGGTCGACAAGCTCTGGACGCCGGGCAACTCGATCAACCTCTCGATCGGGCAGGGCGACCTCGAGGCGACGCCGCTGCAGCTGGCCGTGACTTACGCCGCGATCGCCAACGGGGGCCGGGTGGTGACGCCACACCTCGGCCTGCGGATCGTCGACGCGGCGGGGCAGACGGTGCGCGACCTGCATCCCGCCAAGGCCCGCAAGGTGGACATCGCACCGAGCACGCTCGACCTGGTCCGTCAGGGCCTGTACAAGGCGGCCAACTCCCCGACCGGTACGTCGGCGCACGTGTTCGCCCTTTACGGACAGCCGGTGGCCGGCAAGACGGGCACGGCCGAGGTATACGACGCCACACGGAGCGGCTACGTGGACTACGCGTGGTACGCGAGCTACGCGCCGGCCCACGACCCGCGCTACGTCGTGGTCGTGATGATCGAGAAGGGCGGCCACGGCGGCACGGTCGCCGCGCCGGCCGCCCGGGTGATCTACGACGCCCTCTTCCATCTGCACAGCGGGGAGCTCACCACCGGCTCCGCGCGCACGGACTGATGCACCGCAGAGACGGCCAGCGACGCGCGGACCGACGCGGACCGGAGTGACATGCCGGGCTGGCGCGACTACCTGCGGCACCTCGACTACGTCCTGCTCCTCGCGACCGGCGCGCTCGTCGGGTACGGCACCACGATGATCTACTTCGCGACCCGCAACGACGTCGCCGGCGAGCCGCTGGTGTACGTGCGCCAGCAGCTCATCGCGATGTCCGTCGGCCTCGTCGCCGCGGTGATCGTCTCCCTGTTGGATTACGAGCTGTACCGGCGGGTCCAGTGGCTCCTCTATGTGCTGGCGGTCTTCATGGTCGTCGCCGTGCTGCCCTTCGGCGAGGAGGTGAACGGCGCCACGCGCTGGATCGACCTGGGGGTGACCCGCTTCCAGCCCTCCGCCGCCGCACTCCTCCTGCTCGCCCTGAGTCTCGGAGCGTTCCTCTCGGACCGTATGGAGCTCCTCGGGTGCAAGCGGGTCACGTTCTTCGTCCTGGTCATGGCCGCCGTGCCCGCGTTCTTCGTCTACCGGGAACCGGACTTCGGCTCGAGCATGGTCATCATGGCGCTCGCCCTGACCATGCTGTTCTTCTACGGCACGCCCTGGACGCACTTCGCCGCGCTGGCCGCCCTGGGGGTCTCGGCGTTCGTGGTGGCGCTCAAGGTGCTCCCTCTCGCCGGCCTCGAGGTGATCAAGCAGTACCAGCTCGACAGGTTGTTCGTCTTCGTGAACCCCGGAGCCCAGGCGCGGGCGGCGGGCTACAACGTGATCCAGTCGATGATCGCGGTGGGCTCGGGGGCGTTCTCCGGACGCGGCGACCAGGCCACGCAGACGACGCTCCACTTCCTGCCCGAGCACCACACCGACTTCATCTTCGCCGTGGTCAGCGAGCGCAGCGGCTTCGTCGGCGCCGCGATCCTGCTGGTGCTCTACGCGGTCTTCATCTGGCGCGCCCTGCGCATCGCCGTCCTGGCGCGCGACATGTACGGGAGCATCCTCGCCGGCGGCGTCGCGGTGACGGTGCTGTTCGAGGTGTTCGTGAACACCGGGATGACGATTGGTATCATGCCGGTGACCGGTATCCCGCTCCCGTTCGTGAGTTACGGCGGGACGCACATGATCGCGTTCCTGGTCTTCGTCGGCCTGCTGGAGGCCATCCATCTGCGGGCGAGGACCGCTCCCGAGGGGAGGACACGACTTGGCCGATAGTGTGAGCATCTCGAAGATCGTGAAGGCGGTCACAGACGCGCGTGCCCGGCACCCGGCGCCGCGCCTCTGCGTGGTCGGGCGCGGCGACGGACTGGCGCGTGTGGTCGGCGTGCTCTCCGCCGGCGCCACCGACGAACGCGGGGGGGTGTCGTCCGCGGTCGACGCCCTGGGCCCGTCCGACTTCCCGCGCGAGCCGCGGCTCGCCTCCCGCTGGGACATCGTGGTGGTGGCCGCGGCGGGGCTGCCTGCGGCCGAAGCCGCCCCTGTCGTGCACGCCGCGAGGCGCGGCGGAGCCGACGTGATCGGGCTGGTCGAGGGTCCCGGCGCGGATCTCTGGATCCGCTCCGCCGGGCTCTTCGACGACGAGGTGGCGCGCGGCCTCGGGCCGGATGCCGAGGGGAGGCCCACGCTCGAACACAGGATCGTCGCTCTGGCCGGCGACAGCGCGGGCGCGCTCGCCGCCTCACTGCCGTCGGTGCGCCGCACGTACTGCGACCACGTCGTGATCGCCAACGCGGCGCAGAACGGAGTCATCGGCGCGGTGGTCATCATCCCCGGAGCCGACATGCCGGCGATGACCGCCAACCAGATCCGTATGGTGCTCAAGATCGCCCACGCGTATGGGGAGGATCTCGGCCTGGACAGGGCGCTCGAGATCCTCTCGGTCGTCGGGACGGGCTTCGTGCTGCGCATGCTGGCGCGCCAGGCGCTCGATTTCGTGCCCTGGTTCGGATGGGCGGTCAAGGGCGCTGTCGGGTTCTCGGGTACCGTCGCACTCGGTCAGGCCGCCATCGCCTACTTCGAGGCCGGGGCGCCGCTCCGGGTCTCGCGGATGCAAAGGATCAACAGACAGGTTGAAAGACTCACGTCCCGGATCCCCGGGCCGCTCAAGCGACTGGGTACCGGATGAAGTAGCGAGGCTGCTGGCGCGTGTCGCGCGCCCGGGACGTTATGTGGGCGGGGAGTTCAACGCCCGCGTCAAGCCTGGGGCGACGCCCCGGATCGTGCTGTCTTACCCGGACGTGTACGAGATCGGGGTCTCAAACCCGGCGCTCCAGATCCTGTACGCCCGGTTGAACGATACGACGCCGGCGTGGGCCGAGCGGGCCTACTGCCCGTGGCCCGACCTCGCCGACCGCATGCGCGACTCAGTCGTGCGGCTGTGGACTCTGGAGTCGTTCGCGCCGGTGCGCGCCTGCGACCTCTGGGGCTTCACGCTGCCGCACGAGCTCTGCTACACGAACGTGCTCGAGATGCTCGATCTCGCCGGCGTGCCCCTGCGCGCCGTCGAGCGTGCCGGGGAGGACCCCGTCGTCCTCGGCGGCGGCCCGGCGGTGGCGAATCCGTGGCCGCTGGCGCCGTTCTTCGACGCGTTCTTCGTCGGCGAAGCGGAGGAGCACCTCGACGCCGTCGTCGACGCGTTGGGGCGGGACGGCCGGGCTGCGCGCCTGCGGGCGCTGGCGGCGGTCCCGGGGGTCTGGGTGCCCGGCCGCAGCGACCGCCCGGCCGTCAGGCAGGTCTTCACCGGTTTCTCGACCTCCGATCCCGTCCTGCAGCCGATCGTGCCGGTGCTGGAGGCGGTGCACGACCGCGCCGTCGTCGAGGTGATGCGCGGATGCACCGCGGGGTGCCGTTTCTGCCAGGCCGGCATGTGGTACCGGCCGGTGAGGGAGCGGCCGGTCGAGCGGGTCGTCGCGGCCGCCGGACGCCTCCTCCACGAGACCGGCTGCGACGAGGTGTCCCTGCTCTCACTCAGCTCCTGCGACTACGGCGGTGTGGCCGAGGCGGTCGCGCGCATCCGTGAGCTGCGTCCGGGGCTGCGCGTGTCGCTGCCGTCGCTGCGCATCGACTCGGCGGCCGAGAAGCTGGGGCTGTTCGCGGCCGGCCAGCGCGGCTCGCTCACCCTCGCGCCCGAGGCGGGCACCCAGGACCTGCGGGACGCGATCAACAAGGGT
>JAAYBE010000145.1 GCA_012719015.1 Actinomycetota bacterium | reverse complement strand
TAGCGGACCGTGCCCTCCCGCAGCAGCACGCGCATCATGCGCCGCAACTGACCCGGCTGGGGCGCCGCGTCGATGGCGCGCGGCGTCAGGCCCAGGAGCTCCTCACGCGTGTAGCCGAGCAGCCCGCAGGTCGCATCGTTGACTGCGATGAACGAGGTCGGCTCCGCGTCGTGGTCGAGTCCGTGGAGGTACACCGGGTCCGCGCCCTGCTCGAACAGCAGCCGATACCGTCGCTGACTCATCTCGAGCTGCCGGCTGGCGAGCCGGGCCGCCTCGACGGCCTTCTGGAGCCGCTTGCGCTGGCCGGTGAAGTCGTCCACCGCGAGTCCGACGAGCAGGCCGATGACGATGTAGCCCACGGCCGTGGCGACGTAGGGACCCACGTGGCCGGCGCCGGAGAGCAGGAAGGCGGCGCCGGAGACGATCACCGCCCAGAGACCGGCGGTGACCCCTCCCCTCATGCCGGCCACGTACGCGCCGGCCACGACCACGGGCACGCCGAGCACCTGGATCATCTCGAGGGGGACGAGGAGGACCGCCACCGCATAAGCCACCACCAGCGGCGTGATGATGGTGTGCATCCGTGACCGGCGCATGCAGGCCTCCCGGGATGTCGGTCACTTACTTGGTGCCCGCTCCGGACGGGAGTGACGCGGGCTCCGCGCCGCCTGCGCTGGCAACACCGCGGTGTGGCTCTGCGGCCGCTCCGGCGCCGGCGCTCCTACGGAACCGAGAGGGCCGCATCCCAGTCGAAGGCCGCGCCGGCGGCGGCGAGCCGGGCGCGCGTGCGTCCGTCACAGAACGCGCCCGCCAGCGCGTGCTCGTACATGGCCCTTGGAGTGTGGCCCAGCCGGACGGCCACGTCGGAGTCCGCCGTGAGCGAGGTCCGCATGAGCACGGGGTCGTCGCTGCCGATGGAGCATCTGACGCCGGCCTGCAGCAAGGCCGGCAGCGGATGCTCGTCGAGCGAGCGCACGACTCCGGTGCGCAGGTTGCTCACCGGGGTGACGTCGCAGACCACGCCGCGCTCTGCCAGCTCCTCGAGCAGCGCGGCGTCCTCCACGGCGCGCACCCCGTGCCGCAGTCGCTGCGCCCCGAGGTCGTCGAGGGCGCCGCGGATCGAGGCCGGCCCCGCCATCTCGCCGGCGTGCGGCGCCGCCCTGAGCCCGCCCTCACGGGCGATGGCGAACGCCCGCCTGAACGGTCCCGGCGGGAACCGGTGCTCACTCCCCCCCAGGCTGAGGCCGACCACCCCGCGGTCGCGGTAGCGTACCGCCCAGGCGGCGACCTGCTCGCCGATCTCGGAAGGGAAGTCGCGCGTCACGTCGGGTGTGAAGCGCAGCTCCACGCCGTGGCGCTCGCGCGCCTCTGCCGCACCGTCGCAGTAGCCCTCGAACACCTCCTGCCATGTGACCCCGCGCGAGACCGGCTCCGACGGCGAGAACAGCGGCTCGGCGTAGAGACAGCCCTGGTCGGCCAACTCTCCGGCGTAGTCGACGACGACCTGGTGGAAGTCCCGCCGACGCCGCAGCACGGAGGTGGTCGCGATCCAGAGGCGGACGAACTGACGGAAGCTACGGAAGCGGAAGGTGCGCTCCAGGCCCTCCGCGGTGCGCACCGGAAGCCGCAGGTCGTTGCGCCGCGCGATCTCGAGAAGGCGCGCCGGCCTGATCGTGGCCTCGAGGTGCACGTGCAGCTCGATCTTGGGGTACGGGCGGACCGTCATCGGTCCATGCTACCGCAGCCCCGGCCGCACGGGGGTCAGCGGGCCGCCTCGTCGGCCAGCAGTTCCATGAGGAGCGCATCGCGCCAGAGCCCGTCGGCGACACGTTCGTAACGCCGCAGAACGCCGACGGGGCGGAAGCCCAGCTTCTCGTACACGTGGATCGCGCGGCTGTTGTCGGCCGCCGGATCCACCGTGATGCGGTGGTGTCCGCGTTCCGTGATCAGCCAGGCGATCAGCGTGCGCATCGCGTCAGGGCCCACGCCGCGCCCCTGGGCGGCCGTGCCGACGAACACGTCCACGGCCGCCGAGAAGTAGTCCGGATCGGTCTGCTCGGCATACTGCACGCAGCCGACCACGACTCCATCCAGGAGGATGGAGAACCCGGTCGCGCTCTGCTCCCCGGTGCGCTCCCATTCGTCGCGCCGCCACCAACGCGCCACCTCGGGCTCCTCGAGCATGGCGCGCAGCGCCGGCAGGTCCTCGGGACGCACCGGCCGCAGCGACGTGAGACGGCCGCGGAGTCTCGGGAGGTCACCGGACGGCACGCCTGCGAGCCGGCTTACCGGCGCGTCTCGTGCCCGCCCGCGCGCCAGACCAGGTAGGCGCGCACGAACCCGTCCAGGTCGCCGTCGAGCACGCCCTGCGCGTTGCCGACCTCGTGGCCGGTGCGCAGGTCCTTGACCATCTGGTACGGATGCAGCACGTAGCTGCGGATCTGGCTGCCGAAGTCGACCTCCATGACCTGGCCGCGTTCGGCGGCCAGCTCCTCCGCCCGCTTGCGCTCCTCCAGTTCGATCAGCCTCGACTTCAGCATGCGCATCGCGACCGCCCGGTTCTGCAGCTGGGAGCGCTCGTTCTGGCACTGGACGACGATGTTGGTCGGGAGGTGCGTGATGCGCACGGCCGAACTCGTCTTGTTGACGTGCTGGCCGCCGGCGCCGCTGGAGCGGTATGTGTCGATGCGCAGGTCGTCCTCGTCGATCTCCACGTCCACGTCCTCGCTCACCAGCGGCGAGACCTCGACCGAGACGAAGCTTGTGTGACGGCGGTTGGCGGAGTCGAACGGGCTGAGGCGCACGAGGCGGTGGACGCCCTTCTCCGACTGCAGCAGCCCGTAGGCGTTGTCGCCCTCGACCGTGAGCGTGGCGCTCTTGATCCCGGCCTCGTCACCCTCCTGCGAGTCGTTGAGCTCGACCGTGAAGCCCCGCTGCTCGAACCAGCGCAGGTACATACGGAGCAGCATCTGGGCCCAGTCCTGGGACTCGGTCCCGCCGGCGCCGGAATGGATCGTGACGATGGCGCCGCCCTCGTCGTACTTGCCGCTGAAGAACCGGGCCTCCTCCCCGCGCCGGAGGTCCTCCTCGAGCTCATCGGCGCCCGTGGTCAGCTCCTCGAGGAGCTCGTCGTCCACGGCGCCGGCGCCGAGCTCCTCGCGCAGCAGCTCCTCGGTGGATTCCAGGTCGGCGAAGCGCCGTTCGAGCTCCTCGTACTCCTCGAGCCTCCGCCTGGCGCGGCGGTACTCGGCGGAGACCGCGGCGGCCTCGTCCTGGTCGCCCCAGAACCCGGGGGCGCGCATGCGCTCCTCGAGCGCCTCGATCCTCGCTGTCAGCGCAGGGGGGTCAAAGATAGCTCCGCAGCCAGCCGAGGCGCCCGGAGGCTTCCTTCAGCCGCTCGCGGAGCGCGTCCAGGTGGACGAGTGCTTCTGAGGCGGTGGGACTCATGACCGGGGGATTGTACCCGAATCGCGGAGCGGCTTCAGCCGCGGCCTGGCCAGGTACTTGTACAGGCATTCGATCACGTCCCAGAGCGTGATGCCGATCACGAACGCCAGGACCGGTCCACCCACGAGGCCCACGGGAAAGGCGTCTCCTGTGCGCTCCCGGAAGGCCGCCAGGAAAGCGGGATCGACCACCTGCTGTGTGGCCAGAGCCGCGACCACCAGCCCCGCGAAGAGCACGTCGACGGCGACGTTGGCGACGACCAGCGGGGCGGTCCAGTGACCGGAGACATACTTCCAGACCTCCAACGCCATGCTCGCCACGACGATCGCGATCAACGCCTGCATCCAGCCGGACCACAGCTCGTGGTCGAGGAAGAAGACAGGTCCGCCGGCCTCGTGGAACACCGGGTGCCCCCGCTCCCCGACGACGGCGACCAGAAGGAGAGTGAGGAGCGCGAGGGACCCCGCGGTCTCCCCCAACGTGATGCGGCGCCGCGTCGCGACCGAGGGCAGCGACGCGGGATCCCAGGAGCGGCCCCGGCCACGCAGGATCTCCCGGCTCCCTCCGCTGCGCTCGATGATGAAGAAGGCGAGCGTCACCCAGAAGGCGATCATCACGCCGACGTTGAACGCCGCGCCGACGCCCTCGAGGATGCCCGAGATGCGACCGCCGGCGGCCGTCCACAGCTCCTCCAGCAGCCTCACCGTGAGGACTATGGGCACCACGATGAGCAGGAGGAGCTTCAGCAGCCGGCTGTACATCGGGTACAGGTCAGGGCCGATGAGATAGCGCCTGCCCCCGGTGTAGCCGAGCGCGAGCTCCGCCGGGTCGCCGAGCTCGAGCAGCACGTCGCGGACGCTCGCGTCCCCCTCCGCCCCGCGCTCCTCCAGCATGTCCGCGACAGTCGTCCGCAGCTCGTCGGCGACGTCGTCGCGCAGCTCGGCCGGCAGGCGCTTGACGACCGCCCAGATGTTGCGATCGACCAGGTCGTTCATGACGTCTCCTCCCTCAGCAGTCGCTCCAGGTCGGCGTTCAGCGTCCGCCACTCCGTGCGGAGGCGCTCGAGAAGCAGTTCACCGGCCGGGCTGATGCGGTAGTACTTGCGCGGCCGCACGTCCTCCGTGTTCCAGGCGCTGGTCAACAGACCCTGTCTTTCGAGCCGGCGCAGCAACGGGTAGAGCGTGTTGCCGTCCACACGGATGCCGGCCTTCCGCAGCGTCCCGAGCAGCGCATACCCGTAACGCGGTTCCCGGAGCACGGCGAGGCAGGCGAGCACCACCGAGCCTCGGCGGATCTCC
>JAAYBE010000144.1 GCA_012719015.1 Actinomycetota bacterium | reverse complement strand
TAGGAGGCGCTCTGGAGACCTCCCCAGCCGATCTGCCAGTTGACGTACGCGTCGGGATCGAGCGTGATCTCGCCCTCGATCTCAGCCCAGTCTCCGATCGGTGCGGTCAAGGTGAAGGTGATGCCGTGGGGGTCGTCCTTGCGACGGGCGTTGGAACGGACGCCTGGCGGCGAGGGCCTGTCACGGACGATACGCACACCCCGGGCCCTGATGCCGTCGTCGGCCAGGTCCTCGGGGGTGATGTTCATGTGCAGGGCGACCTGACCCTGGTCGATGACGTCGCACAAGTCGGCCTGAGCGGTCTTGACGACGACCTCGCCGTCCTGCGTGCCGACCGAGAGGACCTTGCGGCAGAGGCCTGAGGGGAAGGTGGGACCGGCGGGGGCGAGAAGGACGTCTCCCGTCTCCAGGCGGGCCACCTGCCCCGTCTTGCCGGCGAAGGTCAGCGTGCCGTCGGCTCCGACCCGGCGCAGATACCGCCTGGACGCATCGGTGAGCGGCTCGGCCTTGTCGGAGACGGTGATGCCGACCGAGGGAGCCACCCCCAGGTTGACCGTCGCGTAGCGCCAGGCGCCCGTGAACCAGAGTTCGGGGACGAAGTCCGAGCCCGAAGAGACCCAGGTCGTCACCCGGGTCCGCGCGCCGGCGGCCGCGGCCGTGAGCACATCGGCGCGCCCGTCACCGGTCACGTCGCCGACGCAGAAGCGGCTCACCGCCGGTACTGGAGTGGCGCCGGGCTTGTACCACGCGACCGGCTTCTTGAACGCTTTGCCGGAGGACGCGAAGACGTCGAGGCGCACTTTGCCGTTCGGCTGCTTCATGAGGCAGACGGCGTCGCAGTCGCCGTCGCTGTCGACGTCACCGGCGGCCAGACGGGCGTGGCCGGCGGCGTAGGCGCCGCTCCAGAAGACCTTCTTCGTGAGCTTGCTCCCCTTGGCCGAGAAGACGAGCAGCCGCGCCTTTTTGGCGGTCGCTGCGTAGAGTATGAGGCCGTCGCCGCGGCCGTCGCCGGTCACGTCGCCGGCGGCAAGCTGCGCTTTGGACCAGATGAGACCTGAGCGCTGCGAGAAAGCCAGCTTCTGCTTGAACTTGACGCCGGTGGAGATGAAGCTGTAGAGAGCGACGCCGGCGCGGCCGCGATCGTAGAGGACGAGCAGGTCATCACGCCCGTCCCGATCGAGGTCGGTAACGGCGAGCTTGGCCTTCGCCCTCTTGAAGGCGCCCCGCTTGGAGGTCCAGGCGACCACCTGCTTGGCGGTGAAGCCGTCGCTGCGGTAGATCAGAAGCCTGGACCGACCGCCGCCCAGCTCATAGAGCACGATGCCGTCGGCGATGCCGTCGGCGTTGACGTCGCCCGCCGCGAAGGTCGCCTTCCGGGTGTCGAAGGCGCCCTTCTTGCTGCGCCACAGCTCGCGCTGCGTGAACGCTCCGTTCTCGGCCACGAGCTGCACCAGCGCGGCTCGCTTGCCGCCCATGTTGCGCAACACGAGGGTGTCGTAGCGACCGGCGGCGTTCGCCACAGTCGCGGCGTCGGCTTGGGGCGGCCAAAGGACGGGGGCGACGAGGATGACGGCCAGCCCGACGATGAGCGCCCCCAGCCGGAGTCGGACGAATCGACGAGAGCCACGCACGGATTCCCCCCTCGCTCGTGGACTGGCCTGCCCCGGCTGCGCAGTCGTGCCCAGAGGCTCACCCTTTCGCCGCCGGGCGAGGCACTATG
>JAAYBE010000143.1 GCA_012719015.1 Actinomycetota bacterium | reverse complement strand
TCTTGCCACAGCGCTATCGACGCGAAGGCGAGGGCGAATACCGCTACGAGTCAAGCGATGGACGCTTCGTGCGGACTCTCAAGGTGAACCGCTCTGGCTTCGTGGTCAGCTATCCTGGACTGTGGCAGCAAGAGGCCACATGGCGCTCGGGTGCAGCGGACGGTCCGCTGCACGGCCGGCCGCCGGAGCGGAGCGTTGGACGGAACCGGCATGGGGGGTGAGATGATGCGGGATGCCCCCCGATCCCGGCGCCGGCGTCAGTGTCTCCCCGTAGAGCCTCGCCCACGCCCGCATGCTCCTCGAACGCTTCCGCGTCGAGTACCTTGCTGAACACCCGCACAGCTCGCTCGGCTACATGACGCCCCACGAGTACGCCGAAGCCGGCCCCGTCGGCGCTGCGTGAAGGACGACCGCGCTGCGATGCCATCGACGAAGGGCCGCCGTGAACCCGGAAGCGCCGTGCTTCGCAAGCAGGAAGCCTGTCCGTTGTCCCGCATGCGGCTCGTCGCGGGAGGCTCCGATCATGTACGGCTTTCCGGGACCCGGGGCGATCGACGCCTATGGGCGGGGGGAAGCGGTCCTGGGTGATTGCCTCCGCTCTGACCACGATCCTTCACGGAGCCGCCTCGACTGCTCCACCGACGTCTACCGTAGTGAGCTTCGAGGTGGGCTCGACGATGAAGGCTGAGCCCCTGACAAGCGTGTCACCTGTCTCAAAGCAACACCGAGCGCACAGGAGCCGTCGGCCAGACTGGGAAGCAGTTGGAGTGCAGCTGAAGCGCGAGCACGTTCCACGCGGCCCAGCTGTCGCGATGCGGGGGGAGGTTCCGTGGCCAGAGTCCTGATGGTCGTACCACCCGAGCGCTTCCGGGATGAGGAGCTCTTCGACACCCGGGCGGCGTTGCAGGCCGGCGGGCACCATGTCGTCGTCGCGAGCACGCACGTCGGCAGATGCCCGGGGTCGCGCGGCGGACATGTGTGCGCGGAGGTGCCGCTCGACGCTCAGCGGGCCGCAGACTACGAAGCGATCGTGTTCGTGGGCGGCGGCGGCTCGAAGCTCCTGTGGCGCGACGAAGACGCGCTCCGGCTCGCCCGTGAAGCGGCGGACGGCAACAAGGTGCTCGGCGCGATCTGCCTGGCTCCGGTCATCCTCGGCAACGTGGGTGTGCTCCGGGGTCGCAAGGCGACAGTGGCCGGCACCGAAGCGCGAACCATCGAAATGGCCGGCGCCGCCTACACGGGCCCCCGGAGTCACGGTCGATGGGAACGTCGTCACCGCGAACGGGCCAAAGAGCGCGACGCTGTTCGGGCAGCGACTTGCGGGACTGCTGGAGTGAGCCTGCCAGTCGCGGGCCGAACAAGGGCATCAGCCCGGTCGCCGGCAGGCGGGCCTGCCAGTGGGCCTCTGCGCTGCAGGTTGCTTCGCCGGGGTACACTCAAGAGAACGCGGACGATAAGAGGGCGCGATGACGGCTTCGGAGCCCAAACACAAAGAGCCGAATGAGGCGGGGACGGAGTCGCGCGAGGCCCAGTCGGCGTTTCTCGGCGGGGGCCGCTGCCAGCCGTATCTGTCGGCGTCCGTGTTCGGCGCCGCGAACGAGGGTTCGCGGCGTCGCAGGCGCCCCTGGGTCTGGGCGCTGGGGTGGTTGGCGGGCGCCGTCGCCGTCACTGCGGTCCTCATCCTGATCCTTCGCTGAGCGGCCTGCGCTCACGATGATGCGCCGCACGGTCTC
>JAAYBE010000019.1 GCA_012719015.1 Actinomycetota bacterium | reverse complement strand
GTGGCGAGCGCCGCTCGTGCCGGCAGCCGGCGCCGCGCTGGTCGCGGTCACGCTCCTCTTCGGCGTGCGACGCGCGGCCGGGACGGACGGGCGCGCGGTCGCGCCGATCCTCACCGGCTGCCTGGTCGTCCTGTTCGTCTGCGGCGGCCACCTCATCGGCAGCGCCCGGCTGCAGGCGCTCTCGCGCTCGGAGCTGCGCGCCTGCGTCGGGCAGCGTGTGGCGCTCACGGCCGTGCTGGTCGATCTGCCGGCCATCAAGGACGACCGCGTCACCCTCGCGGTCCGCGTGATCCGCGTGGGCGGTCGTGAGGTCGGCGAGCCGGCCCACCTGCGGCTCCGGCTCGCCGAGGGCCAGACGCTCCCACTCGACCCCGTCGGGCCGCTGACCGAGGGTGCGGTCCTGCGGCTCTCGTCGGTCAAGGTCGAGCCGCTGCCGGATCCGAAGCCCGACCGGTTCGATTACGGGCGCTACCTGCGCCGCAAGGGGGAGCACGTCCTCCTCCAGGCGGAGCTCTCCGACCTGCGGATCGTCGGTCGGCGCGGTGGTCTGCAGGGCGGCGTGGACCGGCTCCGGCTGGCCTCGAGGACCCATCTCGCCACGGCGGTGCGGTCGCCGGTCAAAGAAGTGCTGCGGGGGATGGTGCTGGGCGACGACGAGGGCGTCGACGCCGGCATCGAGGAGGACTTCCGCAGGAGCGGCCTGTTGCACATCATGGCGGTGTCGGGCGAGAACGTGGTGCTGCTCTGCGGCATGTGGTCGTTCCTGTTCGCGCTGCTCGGCGTGCATCGCCTGCTGCGCACCGCACTGCTGCTGCCGGTGGTGGCCACCTACGTGCTGCTCACCGGCGCGGCGCCGTCGATCGTCCGCGCCGGCGTCGCCGGCATCGTCGGCCTGCTGGCCGTGCTCGCCTCGCGGCCCAGCGACGGTTGGCTGCTGTGGCTGGCGCCGGCCGCGTGGCTGCTCACGGCCAACCCCAACAACCTCTTCGACGTCAGCTTCCAGCTCTCGTTCGGGGCGGTCGCCGGGCTGCTCGTCCTGGCCAGGCCGCTCACGCGGGCGGTCTCGTTCCTGCCGGGGCCGCTGCCGGAGCAGGTGGGGGTCACCACGGCGGCGAGCATCTCCACGGCGCCGATCTCCATGGTGACGTTCGGGACCGCCTCGCTGGTGAGCGTGCCGGCCAACGTGGCCGGCGGGTTCGTGCTCGGTCCCATCATGTTCCTGGGGATGCTGTCGCTGCTGCTCGGCTTCGTGAGCGCGTGGCTGTCGGCGCCGCTCAACGCCGCGGCCGGTCTGTTCATCGGCTTCCTGATCACCGTGTCCCACCTCTTCGCCGGGCTTCCGGGAGCCGTGTACGAGTATCAGGGGATGACGCTGCGGTCGGCGCTGTCCGCGGGGTTCGTCGTGGAGCTGGCGGTGGTGGTGGGGCTGGCGGCGAGGTCCGGCGGCGGGCTGCTCGCGTACGTGAGCGACCGCCGCCGCCGCAGTACGCTCACGGTCGCGACGGCGGCGATGGTCGCGGTCGCGCTGCTCGCCGCGCCGGTCGCGGCCCGGCCGCCCGACAGGCCGACGCTCACGTTCCTCGACGTCGGCGAGGGGGCGGCCGCGCTCCTGCAGGT
>JAAYBE010000142.1 GCA_012719015.1 Actinomycetota bacterium | reverse complement strand
GCGCTCACCATATTCTGGCTCAAGTTCTTCGCGCTGATCCCGCACTTCGTCGTCCTCGCACTGCTCGGCATCGCACAGTGGGTCGTCGCCCTCGTGGCCCAGTTCGTCGTCGCGTTCAAGGGTGAGTACCCGCCGGGGATGTACGAGTTCGTGGTCGGGGTGCTGCGCTGGCAGACGAGGGTCACCATGTTCCTCCTCTCCCTCAACGACCGGTACCCGCCGTTCACCCTGCATCCGGTCGGCGACTACCCGGGCGACGTCGTGACGCAGCGGCCTGCCCGATCCAGCCGCGGGTATGCCGCCGCCACGATCGTCGTCCAGATCGTCGCCTTCGTCGCGCTCGTCTGGGTCGTCGCCTGGCTCCTCCGTCACGCGAGCACGATCGCATCCTGGTCGGCGAGCGGAAGCGAGAGCTACGACTACTGGTCCAACGCCCCGACATGGAGCGGCGGCGGGCTCCTGCTGCGTCAGTTGGCGGCGATCCCACACTACATCGTGCTCTTCTTCGTCGGCATCGCCGCGTTCGTGCTCTGGGTCGTCGTGCAGTGGGTCATCCTGTTCGTCGGCCGCTTCCCACGTGGCATGTGGGACCTGGTCGCGGGCTACGTGCGCTGGTCCACGCGGGTGACCGCCTACGCCTTCGGTCTGGTCGACCGCTACCCGCCGTTCGCCTTCGACCCGTCGCTCACGACGGGCACCGGCGCGCGGTCCACAGCGCCGTCGTGGCCGACCGCACCGCCGCCGAGCCCGGCTCCTACGGGAGACTCGTGGCCGACCGCGCCGCCGCCCGCGCCGCAGCCGCCTGGACCGCCGCCACCGCCGCCGCCGCCGCCGCCGCCGCCGGGCGACTGACTTGCCCGCAGCCGGGGAATGGCACATACTACGATGTCCCGGAACGTCCGGGTGCCGCGTGGGGCATTAGCTCAGCTGGGAGAGCGCCTGGATCGCACCCAGGAGGTCAGCGGTTCGATTCCGCTATGCTCCACCACCCTCTTCTCGCATGCTCCCGCTCAGAGGCGAGGTGCGTCGCCGGCCTGACGCCGCGCCGGGCCAGGATGAGTTTGGGATACGGAGCCCGTCGCATATTCTCCTATGAGGGCAGACACACGGGCTGCGACAGTCTCGCACAGGAGGACATCCACCTATGGCCGGCGAGATCGAGTTCACCAGGAACTACAGCGACCTCAGCACCGACAACGGCTTCCAGTTCGAGTTCTTCTGCGACCGGTGCGGCAACGGATACCGCACGGAGTTCGACACCTTCGGGCTGAGCGCCGCGACCAACGTCCTCGACAGCGCCAGCGGGTTGCTGGGCGGGGTGTTCGGGCGCGCGGCCGACGTGACCCAGCGCGCCAAGTCCGCCGCCTGGGAGAAGGCCAGCGACAAGGCCTTCCGCAAGGCGGCCGAACAGATCCGGCCCAGGTTCGTCCAGTGTCCGCGCTGCAGCGCGTGGATGTGCCGCGACCACTGCTGGAACGAGAAGAAAGGCCTCTGCAAGCAGTGCGCCCCGGACCTCGGCGTGGAGATGGCGGCCGCGCAGGCGAGTAGGTCGGTGGAGGAGGTCTGGGCGCACGCCAAGATGGCCGAGGAGGACAAGCACCTCACCGAGGCCGACTGGCGTGAGGGCATCACGGCCTCCTGTCCGAAGTGCGGCGCCCCGCAGGCCACGAACGCGAAGTTCTGCCCGCAGTGCGGGGCCGACCTCAAGGCAGTCCGGCACTGCTCGCAGTGCGGCGCGCGGCTGCAGCCGGGGGCCAAGTTCTGCTCAGGCTGCGGCGCGCCGGTCTCGTGACCCCACGAAAGCGACGGTGACTCGCTCAACTCGCGACGGTCTGCGTGGTGTCACAGCGTGGTTCGTGCGAATATCGTAGACTGATTACTTGTCTATCTCCCCCCTTCGTGGTACAACCACGGCTGCAGGGGAGACGCACGCGCCCGTCCGGGCGCGGCCACAGGGAAGGAGGGGGCCGCGATGAAGGTCCTTATCGTCGGTGCAGGTATGCAGGGCCAGGTCATCACCTGGAACCTCGGACGCAACCCGGCCGTCACGGAGATCGTGGTCGCCGACTACGACGAGGGCCGCGCCGCGTTCGTCGCCGGTCAGGTCGGCAACGGCAAGGCGCGCCCGCAGTTCATCGACGCCGGCGACAGCGACATGGTCGCCAATGCCGGTGAGGGCTGCAAGCTCGTCGTCAACGCTGTCATCCCCGAGTTCAACAAGGGGATCATGAGGGCGTGTCTCAAGTGCGGCGCCGCCTACCAGGACATGGCGCAGGGCCAGACGCGCACCCAGACCATCGACGAGGCGTATGTCGACCAGATGACCCTGGCCCCTGAGTTCGAGAAGCAGGGTCAACTCGCGCTCCTCAGCACCGGGATGGACCCGGGCGTCACCAACACGTTCGCCGCCAACGGTTACGAGGACCTCGACAAGTGCTTCGAGATCCGGATCAAGGACTACGCCCTCTTCGACTCCCCGGTCCCGCTGCAGGTGTGGTCGCAGGAGACCTACTACATCGACTGCGCGCAGCCGCCGCTCGTCTACGAGGACGGCGAGTTCAAGCGCGTCGAGATCTTCGGGCGCCGCGAGCAGTACCCGTTCCCGGAGCCGTTCGGCCTCGGCACCGTCATCGCCCACGACCACGAAGAGGTCACCACCCTGCCGCGCACGCTGCCCAAAGCGCTGGGCGAGAAGGGCCTGCGTTACGTCGACTTCAAGATGGGCGGCGACGAGGCCGGTCTGGACGCCGACCACGCGCTCGTCGCCTCCGGTATGACGAGCAAATACCCCGTCAAGCTCAAGGACGGCAGTGAGATCCGGCCCATCGACGTGTTCGTTGCCACCCTGGAGCCGAACCCGCCGGCCGACGAGCTCGCCAGACTCGCCCTCGCCGGTGAGATCACCGACTTCGGCGTGGTCACGGTCGACTGCATCGGCGAGAAGAACGGCAAGCCGGCCACGATCGGCTACTACATCTATCCGCCTGACATCAAGTGGGTCAACGGCCAGATCCCCGGCGCCACCTGCGTCAGCTACGGCACCAGCACGCCGGCGAGCATCTACGCCGAGTTCATCGTCGAGGGCAGGATCACCCAGAAGGGCATGATCTGCCCGGAGGAGCTCACCCGGGACGTGCGCGACGCGTTCATCGCCGAGATGGGCGTGCGCAACATGCCGGTGTTCCGCAAGGACGTCGCCGCGGCCAACTGAGGCGCGAGCGACGCCGTCACGGACACTCCGGGCTCTCCCGGGAACGGCGAAGGGCCGGGGCGGCGCGCCGCCCCGGCCCTTCGCGCGGACACGTTCAGTCCGCGTGGATCCGACGCCGCCACGGCGCCCACGAGGTGGGCCGCGACATGTCGGCGTACTGGTGCACGGGCGTGCCCCGGACCTCGTCGAACACGAGCAGGCCGTCGGTGTCGAGCGCCGATACACCGTGGCCCTGTATGAAGGCGAACAGGCTCACGATGCCCACGCCGTCCGCCGCGCCGCCGAGCTCGTCCACGGTCAGCGTGTGGTTGGAGAGGAACCGGCTCCAGGTGCCCGCCAGCCGCTCCCAGGTGAGGTCGACGCGCACGCCGCGCACGAGAAGCGAGACGGCGACGTCGTCCGACGCGACGATGCGGCCGTTGCCCTGCCACAACACGAGCGGGAACTCGGCTCCGAGCAGCTTCGCGCTGCGCTCCTTCATCGTCTCAACGGAGATCATGACGTCGACGACGTGATCGATCAGGTCGCCGGCGTTGCGACGACGCATGAGGTCGTTGGAGATCATTGCGCCTCCATGAGGGGACGTTGCCGACGCCAGTCTACCGGGAGGCCGCGTCGCTGACGAGCGCGGCCGGGCCGCAGTCGCCTACGGCCGCGGCACGAGCCCGACGCGTTCGCGGACCTTCGCGAGCGTGCGCGACGCGATCGCCTCGGCGCGCTCGGCTCCGTTCCTGAGCACCTCGAGCGTGTAGCCCTTGTCGGCCTCCAGCTCGCGCATCCGCTCCTGAAACGGCGCCAGCGCGCGGATGACGACCTCCGCGAGGTCGGTCTTGAACTCCGCATAGCCTCTGCCGACGTAGCGCTCCTCGATGGACGGGACGGGTTCACCGGCGAGCACGCTGTAGATGTCGAGCAGGTTGGTGAGGGCCGGTTTGTCCGGACCGCCGCGGACCTCGGTGCCGGAATCCGTCACAGCTCGCCTGATCTTGCGACGGATCACGTCCGGCGGGTCCATCAAGGCGATGTAGTTGCCCGCGGAGCCGGCGCTCTTGCTCATCTTCCGGGTGGGGTCGTCGAGGCCCATGACGCGCGCGCCCTCCGTCCGGATGATCGGCTCCGGCACGACGAAGGCCTTGCCGAAGGCGTTGTTGAACCGCTCCGCGAGATCGCGCGTGAGCTCCACGTGCTGCTTCTGATCCTCTCCGACGGGCACCGCATCGGCCTGGTAGAGCAGGATGTCCGCCGCCATGAGAACCGGATAATCGAAGATCCCGACACCGATGCTCTCCCCCTCGGCGCCGGCCGTCTTGTCCTTGAACTGCGTCATGCGGCGCAGCTCGCCCATATACGTGATGGTGTTGAGGATCCACATCAGCTCACTGTGCGCCGGCACGTGGCTCTGTACGATGACGATGGAGCGCTCGGGGTCCACGCCCGACGCCAGGAACGTATTGGCCAGCTCGATGGTGTTGCGCCGCAGTTCGGCCCGCGTCTGGCGGACGGTGATGGCGTGGAGGTCGACCACACAGTAGACGCAGTCGTGCGTCTCCTGCATGGCCGTGTAGTTGCGGAACGCGCCGAGGTAGTTGCCGAGATGCGGGGTGCCGCTCGGCTGCGTGCCGCTGAAGACGCGCGGCCGACGCCGCGGCTTGTCTGGCTGGTCGCTCACGGCCCCGCAGTCTACCCAACCGGCGCGGTCGATGCGACTGTCGCGGCCCGGAGACGTGCCCGGCGTTGCGGCCGGCGGAAGCGCGATGCTACAGTGCCGGGAGTCCGGGACCGCCGTGACGCGCTGCCACATCCAGCGGGCCGACACAGGGCGGAGCGGGCCCCTGGAGCGACGGGCGACGTCGCCACGGGCAGGGCGGTGCGGACGACACCCTGTCCATCGATGCATGGGGGATGAGCAGCATGAGCGAGCCAGGGACGACCCCGATGGCCGAGCGCATCAGCCACCTTGGGACCGAGACCGCGTTCGCCGTCTCCGCCGAGGCGGCGGCCTGGAAGGGCCTCGGCAACACGGTCTATCCCTTCCACCTCGGCGACATGGACCTGCCGACCCCGGAGAACGTGGTCGAGGCCGCGTTCAGCGCCGTGCGCGCGGGCAAGACCGGCTACTGCCCCAACGCCGGCATCCCCGAGCTGCGCGAGGCGCTGGCGGCGGAGATCGCCGCGACCCGCGGCGTCGCCTGCGGGCCGGCGAACGTCGCCGTGCAACCTGGTGGCAAGCCGGTGATCGGGAAGTTCCTCCTCGCCCTGATGGACCCCGGGGACGAGGTCCTCTACCCCAATCCGGGGTTCCCGATCTACGAGAGCCAGATCGAGTTCCTCGGCGGCGTCGCGAAGCCCTATGGGTTCGTGCCCGGACGGGACGACTTCCTCCTCGATTTCGAAGCCGTGGAGGCGGCCGTCACGCCGCGCACGAAACTGCTCATCTACAACAACCTCCACAACCCGACGGGCGCGGAGAGCTCCGACGAGGAGATCGAGGCGCTGGCCGACCTGTGCCTGCGACACGATCTCCGCGTACTCTCCGACGAGGCCTACTGGGACGTGCGCTACTCAGGGCGGAGCCGGTCGATCGCGGCCCTGCCCGGCATGGCCGAGCGCACCGTCATCCTGTACACCTTCAGCAAGAAGTACGCGATGACGGGATGGCGCCTCGGCGCCGCGATCGGCCCCGAGGACGTGATCGCCCACATCGCCACCCTCAACGTGAACCAGGAGTCGTGCACCTCCCACTTCACCCAGTGGGCCGGCGTCGAGGCGCTCACCGGCGACCAATCCGGGGCGCGCGAGATCGTCCGCACACTCGAGGAGCGGCGCAACGTGGCCGTCGACCTGCTCAACGACATCCCCGGCGTCTCCTGCTACCGGCCGGAGGCGACCTTCTACCTGTATCCCGACGTGACGGAGCTGATGGATCGCAAGGGGCTCGCCGGTTACGAGGATCTGCGACGCACGGTGCTGGAGCAGACGGGGGTCAGCTTCTGTACCCGTCAGCACTTCGGTCGCGCCCTCCCCGGTGAGCAACGCCGCTACGTACGCATCGCCTACTCCGGTATCAGCACCGCGTTGATCCGTGAGGGGCTCGGCCGACTGAAGGAGTGGGCGCAATGACCGTTGAGACCATGGGCGGCGACCGGCTGCTACGCACCCCGTTCCACGCGCAGCACGTCGCCGCCGGTGCCAGGATGGTGGACTTCGGCGGCTGGGAGATGCCGCTCCAGTACTCCGGCGGCATCCTGGCCGAGCACCTCGCCACGCGCCGCGGCGCGGGCCTGTTCGACGTCTCGCACATGGGCCGTTTCGTGTTCCGCGGCCCCGGCGCCGTCGCCTTCCTCCAGCACGTGCTCACCAACAACGCCGAGGCGCTCGACCTCCTCCAGGCCCAGTACACGATGGTCCCCACGCCCACCGGCGGTGCGCTCGACGACGCCTACCTCTACCGCTTCGTGGACGGGGAGTACACCCTGGTCGTCAATGCCTCCAACCGGCTCAGCGACTGGCAGCACTTCCGCGACGGGCTCGCCCACTTCCCCGAAGTCGAGATGAGCGACGTGACCGGCGAGGTCGCCATGGTCGCGCTGCAGGGCAAGGCGACGCGGGAGATCCTGGGGAGCCTCCTCGAGGAAGGGCGACTCCCGGAACCCTTGCGCAACGAGCTGAGCATCGCCACCCTGCGGCTGCCGCGAGACGGGCGCCTCGTGGAGACGCGCATCGTCCGCACCGGCTACACGGGGGAGCCCATCGCCTTCGAGCTCTTCGTGGCCGCGTCCGACGGGCCGGCGCTCTGGGACGCCCTGGTCGACGCGGGCGCCACGCCCGTCGGGCTCGGCGCCCGCGACACGCTGCGTCTCGAGGCAGGCCTGCCTCTGTACGGGCACGAGCTCGGGTCGTCCCCGGACGGCGCCGAGATCCCCATCTTCAGCTGCCCTCCGGCGGCCTTCGCGGTGAGCTTCTCTCCGCGCAAAGGCGACTTCATCGGCCGGACCGCGCTCGAGCGGCAGCAGCGCGCCTACGCCCGCATCCTCCAACGCGATTACTCGCTCCTCGAGGACCTGCCGCGGCTCACACGGCCGGTGGCCGTGACCGGCCGCGGCGTCGCGCGGGAGGGCGCGTCCGTGTACGCCGGGGACGACGCACGCCTCGGCGAGGACGCCTTCCTCGGCTGGGTGACGAGCGGCACGGCGGTGCCGTACTGGGGCGTGGAGGGCGAGGGGCTCTGTTCCCTCCAGACCGAGGAGCACGAGCTGCGCTCCATCGCGCTGGCCTATCTCGACAGCCGCGTCCTCGAAGACGACGAGGTCGAGATCGACGTCCGCGGCCGGCGGCTCCCGGGGCTGGTCGTCCCGCACCACCTGCGCAGCGACGCGCCCCCCTGCGCCCGGGCCATCATCTGGGACCACACGCCGCAGCTCACCGAGCTCGAGGGCGGCGAGGGCGGCGAGAAGGCGCTGCGTCTCCTCGACAAGGCGATCACGAACCATGTGTGGCGTCAGACCGCGTGCATCGACCTCATCCCCAGCGAGATGACGGCCTCCCCGGCCGTCCGGCTGCTCAGCGTCACCGACCCCTCCGGTCGTTACGCGGAGCATCGCAAGACCGAGGCGTTCTACGATGCCGACGTCTTCTACTACCAGGGGACCGGGTTCATCCACGAGGTCGAGCGGCTCCTGGTCGCCGAACTTCGTGCCTATCTCGGCTGCCCTGAGGTGGAGACACGCACGGTGAGCGGCCAGATGGCCAACGCCGCCGTGTTCAGCGCGCTGGTCGACTACCTCAACCGGGCCGACCGCCGGGCGGAGCCGCGCCGCATCGCCAAGGTCGTCAACAACCACATCGGCAAGGGCGGCCACTTGAGCGCGCAGCCCATGGGAGCCCTGAGGGACTACGTCGCTCGCGACCCCCGCACCGAGCTCCCGGCCGTGGTCGACATCCCGGTCCTCCACGAGAACCCGTACAAGGCGGACGTGCCCGCGCTCCTCCGGGTCATCGAGGAGGAGCGCCCCGAGCTGATCATCCTCGGCAAGAGCATGGTGCTGCACCCGGAGCCGGTCCGCGAAGTCAGGCAGTTCCTGGAGTCATCGGGGATCCCGGCCGTGCTCATGTACGACATGGCCCACGTGCTGGGACTCGTGGGCCCGCACTTCCAGGAGCCGTTCGCGGAGGGCGCCGACGTCGTCACCGGCTCCACCCACAAGACGTTCTTCGGCACCCAGCGCGGCATCGTCGCAACCCGCTGGGTCGAGACCGACGAGAAGTACGACCTGTGGGAGGCGATCGAGCGCCGGACCTTCCCGGGCTCGGTCAGCAACCACCACCTGGGCACGCTGCTCGGCCTGCTCATGGCGGCGTTCGAGATGAACCACTTCAAGGACGCCTGGCAGCGGGCAGTGACCGCCAACGCCAAGGCGTTCGCCGTGGCGCTGCACGACGCCGGCCTCGACGTGGCCGGTGATCCCGCCGTGCAGTACACCGAGACCCACCAGGTGGTCGTGCGGGTCGGTTACGGCCGGGGGCCGGAGATGGCCGGCCGCCTGGAGGACAGCGGGATCATCGTGAACTACCAGGCGGCGCCGGACGAGGAGGGCTTCACCGCCGCCGGCGCGCTGCGCCTCGGCGTCGCCGAGATGACGCGGTTCGGCATGGGGCCGGCCGAGTTCGCCCAGGTCGCGCACCTCATGGGCGCCGTCATCCTCGAGGGCCGCGGCGTGGCCGCCGAGGTCAAGGCGTTGCGCGAGCAGTTCACGGACATGGGCTACTGCTTCAAGGGGCCGGAGTTCGACCCGTTGCTGGAGCGTCTGCACGGACTCCTGTGACCAGACGCGCGAGCGGAGCCCTGTGACGACCGGGCGGGCCACGTCGGCGCCGGCAGGCCGGGGCGACGCGCCGGCGGACCCGCCCACGGCGATGGACAACGCCACCGGCAAGCGGCTGCTCGCGCTGGTCCGCGACGGCGACTACGCCCACCCCGGCGAAGAGGAGGCCAACCGCCTGCTCTTCGCCGGGCTGTCGGCCTCCCCGGCCCGCCGTGTCCTGGACGCCGGGTGTGGCGCCGGCGGCACCGCCGCCTGGGTCCAGGCCCAGGGACTCGGCGCAGTGACCGGCGTCGAGGTCGATCCGGCGACCGCACGACTGGCACGGGAGCGGCATCCCGAGGTGACGGTGGTCGAGGGCGACCTGCAGGCGGCCGGCCGGGTCCTGGCCGGCCCGTTCGACCTCATCTACGCCATGACGGCGATCTACGCGGTCGGCGACCAGGCGGCCGCTTTCCGCGAGCTGGCGATGCTCGCCGCGCCCGACGCCGAGCTGCGCCTCCTCGAGTACTCCGCCCCGGAGG
>JAAYBE010000141.1 GCA_012719015.1 Actinomycetota bacterium | reverse complement strand
CGTCCTCAGACCAACTCCCCGGGCAGGTGAGTCGATGAACGTGCGCGTCTTCGTGACCCCCAAACAGGGCATCCTCGACCCTCAAGGCGCGGCCGTGGAGCGGTCGCTGCCCAACCTCGGGTTCCAGGGGGTGAGCGGGGTGCGCATCGGCAAGATCATCGACCTGAGCATCGAGGGCGCGGGGTCCGCCGAGGCCGCCCGCGCCCAGGTCGACGAGATGTGCCGCAAGCTCCTCGCCAACCCGATCATCGAGGACTACACCTTCGAGATCACGGAAGGGTGACGCCGCGATGACCGCCGCCTCCCCCCTGCGCATCGGCGTGGTGATCTTCCCCGGGGTCAACACCGACGGGGACACCCACCACGCCCTCGAGACCTTCCCCGGGGTCAGCGCCGAATGCCTCTGGCACAAGGATCCCGACCTCAAGGACGTCGACGGCATCGTCATCCCGGGCGGGTTCAGTTACGGCGACTACCTGCGCTGCGGCGCCATCGCGCGGTTCAGTCCCATCATGCAGCCCATCATCGACTTCGCCGCCGAGGGCGGCCTCGTGATGGGCATCTGCAACGGGTTCCAGGTCCTGGTCGAGGCGGGCCTTCTGCCCGGCGGACTCATCAGGAACGTGGGACTCAAGTTCGTCTGCCGTTACGTCAACCTGCGCGTCGAGACCGCGGACACGCCGTTCACGAGCCGGTGCGACGAGGGTGACGTGCTGCGCATCGTCATCAAGCACAACGAGGGCAACTACACGGTCGCCCCCGAGACGCTCGCGCGGATGCGGGACAACGGCCAGATCGTGGTGCGCTACGTGAATGCCGCCGGCGAGCGGGCCGAGGGAGCCAACCCCACCGGCTCCCTGGACGACATCGCCGGCGTCTGCAACGAGACCCACAACGTCTTCGGCCTGATGCCGCACCCGGAGAACTCGGTGGAAGCCGGGCTGGCGGGCGGCGCCGACGGGCGCGTCTTCTTCCAGTCCATGATCGACACACTGCGGAGTGCGGAGGTGAGGGCATGACCGGCGACGCCCAGCGGCGGTACGTGGACCGCACGGCCGACCTCGACGCCGCTCTCGAACTCGGCCTCACCGCCGACGAATACGAGCACATCAAGCAGATCCAGGGCGGCGAGCCGACGTACGTGGAGCTCGCCATCTACTCGCTCATGTGGAGCGAGCACTGCAGCTACAAGCACTCGCGCCCAGTGCTCGGCCGGTTCCCGACCTCCGGCCCGCGCGTGCTGCAGGGCCCCGGCGAGAATGCCGGCATCGTGGACGTCGGCGACGGCTGGGCCGTGGCCATGAAGGTCGAGAGCCACAACCATCCCAGCGCCGTGGAGCCGTTCCAGGGCGCGGCCACCGGCGTGGGCGGCATCGTACGCGACATCTTCACCATGGGGGCGCGGCCCTGCGTCGGCATGAACTCGCTGCGCTTCGGCGAGCTCGACGAGCCGCGCCAGCGCTACCTCCTGGACGGCGCCGTCGCCGGCATCGCCCACTACGGCAACTGCCTGGGCATCCCGACCGTGGGCGGCGAGATCTACTTCGAGCCCAGCTACGAGGGCAACTGCCTGGTCAACGCGTTCGGCGCCGGACTCATCCGCACCGACGGCATCGTGCGCGCCATCGCCAGCGGCGTCGGCAACCACGTCGTCCTCATCGGCTCCAAGACCGGGCGCGACGGCATCGGCGGCGCCAGCGTGCTGGCGAGCCAGGAGTTCGACGAGACGCTCGAGGAGAAGCGCCCCAGCGTCCAGGTCGGCGACCCCTTCACCGAGAAGAAGCTCATCGAGGCCTGCCTCGAGCTCATCCACCGCAAGCTCGTGGTGAGCATGCAGGACCTCGGCGCCGCCGGCCTCACCAGCTCCAGCTCCGAGATGTCGAGCAAGGGCCATGTGGGCCTCGACATCCACGCCGACCGCGTGCCGCTGCGCGAGGCCGGCATGGAGCCGTGGGAGATCATGATCAGCGAGAGCCAGGAGCGCATGCTGGCGATCGTCGCCGACGAGCAGCTCGCCGACGTGCGCGAGGTCTGCGACAGGTGGGACCTCGACTGCACCGTGATCGGCGAGGTCACCGACAGCAAGAAGCTGCGCGTCTACTGGCACGGCGAGCGCGTGGCCGACATCCCGTCGCGCCGGCT
>JAAYBE010000018.1 GCA_012719015.1 Actinomycetota bacterium | reverse complement strand
GGGTTTCTCCGCCGCCCGCGGCGGCCTCGTCTGCGGCGACTGCGGCGCCGAGGCGGTCCCCATCACCCCCGAGGCCGTCACGGCGCTCCTGGAGGGCATTTCCCTTCCGCTCGCGGAGCTGCGCACGCGGCCCGCCTCCCCCGGCGTCGGCGAGGCGTTGCGCGACGTCCATCAGCTCTACGCGTACCACACCGGCGCGCGCCTGCGCGCGCTGCGCAGCGCCGCCGCAGGCTGACGCAACGCGCCCGGAGCGCGACGGGCCTCAGGGCGGCGGCGCGTCGCGCAACCACGGCCGGATGCCGACGTCCGGGCGGCTGGTCGCCTGGTGCGGGCCGGGGTCGTGCGTCCTGACGGTCAGGCGGGTGCGGTCGCCGCGGAAGAGGTCGCGCGAGCTCTCGACCAGTCGGCCGTCCCGGTCGAAGGCGCGCCGACGCAACTTCACCAGCGGCGATCCGGCACGGATCGTGAGCAGCTGGGCGACCTCGGGGCCGGCGGTGGTGATCTCGATCTCCTCCTCCACGCTGGCGACGGAGAGACCGTAGCGCTCCTGGAACAACACGTACATCGAGGTGGCTCCCCGCAGACCCTCCTCGAGCAGGTGCGGGAACCGGGAGAGGCTGAGATACATGCGTTCGAGCGAGAGCGGCTCGCCGCCTGCGAAGCGCAGGCGAGCCAGACAGATCGCCGGCTCCCCTTCGCCGAGGTCCAGGTCTGAGGCCACGCTCTCGCGAGGCAGATTGAGCCCGAGGGACAGCACCCGGATGCCCACGTCGAGTCCCTGCTCCGACAGCGACTGCGGGATCCCGGTCATCTTGCTGAAGCTCCGGGTGATCTTCCCGTGGCCGGTGCTCCAGACCGCGAAGAGGTGTTCGTCGACCGCGGCGCCGGCATCGGCCGGCTGACTCAGGTAGGCGCCGCCGTTGCGCCCCCGCTTGATCGTGACGACTCCCTGCTCGGCGAGCACCCCGAGGGCGCGACGCACGGTGGAGCGGGACGCGTGGCAGTCCTTCGCGAGCGCCCGTTCTGACGGCAGACGCGAGCCGCCCTCCTCACGGAGACGGGCGCACGATGCCGCGAGCTTGTCAAGGACCTCTTCGGTGGTCGCCACCTGCGCCCTCCTCCCGCAGTGGTGTGGACAAGCATACCATTCATGTTCTCCAACGGGCGGACGGGATTCGCCGGCGGGCGTGATCACCGCCCCTCCCGCCGAGGTGCATGTACCCGAAAACGACAAAAGGTATGTCTCGCGGTCTGCACAGAGACCGGAAGACGATTGGTCGTTTCTTCGAAATCGGGTGTTGACGACGGAAATCATTGGTCTTATTGTGACGCGGGGCACCCTGATTGTATATACCATATCCAAATAATGGTATGTCAGCATTGGAGGAATGTGACATGGCGGCTGAGTACAGTACCGCGGCTGGTCTCAGGGCGGCCTACCTCGCATCGGAGTCGGACCCCGTCGCCGTCGTCGAGCGCGCCCTCGACCAGGCGCGCGTCGCGGGCGCCGAGTACAACGCCGTCTCGGTCGTCGACGAACGCGCGCTCGAGGCGGCGCGGGCGAGCCGGGCGCGCTACGCGGCCGGCGAGTCGCTGGGGCCGCTCGACGGCGTCCCGGTGACCGTGAAGGACAGCTTCCATTGCGCGGGCCTCCCCCGCTGGCACGGCAGCGCCGTGCACGACGGCGAGCCGCCGTCCGTGGTCGACTCCGCGCCCGTGAGACGCCTGCGGGAGGCCGGTGCCGTCCTGGTCGCCAAGACCACGATGCCGGACTGCGGCGCGCTCGGGTCGGGCGTCAGCTCACAGTTCGGGATCATCCGCAATCCCTGGGACCCGAGCTTGACGCCCGGGGGTTCCAGCTCAGGAGCCGGCGTCTGCCTGGCAGCCGGAGTGACGCCCATCGCCCTGGGGACGGACATCGCCGGCTCCGTCCGCCTCCCGGCCGCCCACTGCGGTCTGGCTGCCCTCAAGCCGACCCAGGGCCGGATCGCCTACACGCCCGCCAGCATGACCCGGTCCGCCGGCCCGATGGCCCGGTGTGTCGCCGACCTGGAGGCCGTCATGGAAGTCGTCGGAGCGACGGACGCCGGCGATCCATGGTCTCTCCCCGGGCGTTTCAGCGCCGCGGGATGGGGCGTGGAGAGGGTCCGCGGCATGCGCGTCGGACTGCTCACCGATGTCGGGTATGGACTGCCGGTGGAGCCGGAGACCCTGGCCGTCGTGAGAGGCGCCGCCGACCGTCTCTCCGGGTGGGGTGCCGAGGTCGAGGAGCTTTCGCTCGGCCTGACGGAGTCGGACTTCCAGGCCTTCGACCTCGGCTTCATGGCCCGGATCCTCCTCGAGGCCGACGCGGCCCCGGACGGACGCGGGGAGTTGCTGCTCCCGCTGCTGAAGACCTGGGGAGAGCCGGTGCGGCGCGCGTCCGCGCTGGAGGCCGCGCGCGCGGCCCAGACGGTCCGTGCCGCGCGCGACCGGGTGCTGGCCGCTGTGGCGCCGTTCGAGATCGTCGTCGCGCCCGTCCTGCCGGTGCCGACGTTCCCGGCCGAGGCCGCAGGGCCGGTCGACGGCGTGGCCCCGCTGTATCACGCCGCGTTCACAGCCTGGTTCAACCAGACGGGCCAGCCGGCGGCGAGCATCTGCGGCGGACGCACCTCAGTGGCGGGGATGCCGATCGGAGTGCAGGTGGCGGGGCGCCGGTTCCACGACGCCGACGTACTCCGCGTGGCGCATCTGCTGGAGGCCGCGTTGGACCTCGATCTGCCCTGGCCCGGCATGACCGAGAAGGAGGCCGGACGTGATTGACGCGGCACGCGACGCCAGGGAGCGGCTCGACCGGGCCGTATCGGACCAGTTCGGAGAGGTCGTCTGGTCGCCGACGCTGGAGACCATCGCCAGTCCGTCATGGGTGGGCGCCGACAGCCTCTTCTTCGAGGGGTCGGCGCCCGACGGCGAGCCGCTGCTCGCCCGCGTGCTGCAGCCCGCCGCCATGATCCGCGTGGACACGGCGGCGATGTTCACGGCCATGACGGCGGCGGCGTCCGCCGGCCTCGCCCCGCGGCTGCTCTTCCACGACGCGGCCGCCGGGGTCTGCGTCCAGGAGAGGCTGGGCGAGGAGTGGCACGTGGGGACGCTCTACCGGTTCCACGTCGATCCTGCCGCCTGGCGGGCCTCCCTCGAGGTGCGGCGTCGCTTCCGGGAGCTCGCCGTGGACCTGCCCGTGGTCAACGTCTTCGACCAGGTCGCGGCGCTGCGGGATCATGTCGAGAAGCACGCCATCGAGGTGCCGTCGCCGGTGGACGAGCTGGTGGGCCTGGTCCAGGAGGCGCGGGGGATCGTGTCCCCGGGTCTCGACCCCGTGCCCTGCCACGGCGACGCGGCCTCTTCGAACGTGATGATGAGGGACGGCGATGTGCGCCTCGTCGGCTGGACGCAGGCGGCGTGTATGGACCCGCTCGAGGAGATCGGCTCGATCCTCACGGAGTTCGCTCCGATGATCGCCTCGCCCCAGGAGGCCTTCGCAGCCGCCTGGGGCCGCCACGACCCCGTCGCTCTGGCGCGTGCCCAGCTTTTCGGTCTCGCCGACGACGTCCGTTGGGGGCTCATCGGATCCATCGCCCGCGCGACCGAGCCCGACTCGCCGGTCGAGTACCAGCGGTACGGCCATTGGCGGCTCTTCAAGGCGCGTTTCGCGGTGGCCAGCGGCGAGTCCGAACGCTGGATGAGGGAGGCGTCATGACCGTGCTGCGCCCCGCCGATGCGGCCGAGCTCCACGACGTCCTGGCGGGCTACCGTCTCTGGGAGGAGGACCGCGCGTTCACTGTGACCCCTCTCGTCGGCGGTCTCACCAACAACAACTACCGTGTCGCGGTCGAGGGGCTCGGGCGCGACTACTTCGTCAAGGTGCCGGGACCCGGTACGGACGGGTTCATCGACCGGGCCACCGCGGCCGCCGCCTCCCAGCAGGCTGCCGCGATGGGCGTCGGCCCGGCGGTCTTCCATGTGGACGACGCCACCGGGATCGAGGTCAGCGAGTACCTCGAAGGCTACCAGCCGTGCACGGCCTGGGAGGTCGCCCTCCCCGACTACTGTGCGGAGCTCATGCGGCTGTTCCGCACCTGGAACTCGGGCCCCGTCCTGCCGCAGACCAAGACCGTGTTCGACATGGTCGACGAGCACTACGACCAGGTGCTGCGCGACGGTACCGTGATGCCCGGCTGGGTGGACGACGTGCTCGCGGCGTACAGGGAGGCCAGGGCGCGGTTCCTCGCCTCGGGCCTCGACATCGTGCCCTGCCATAACGACCCCGGCGCGGGCAACTACATGCGCTGCGTCGTCGACCCGACGAAGCCGATGCGGCTGATCGACTACGACTACGCCTCCAACAACGAGCGCGCCTACGAGATCGGCGTGTTCGTGGGCTTCAACTTCTTCGACGCTGCGCAGACGCGCTTCGCGATCGAGTCGTACGCGGGCGCCTGGGATCCCCAGTTCTGGGCCCGGGTGCAGGTGGTCCGCATGGTGGCCGACGTCAAGTGGGGCCTCTGGGGGCTCGTCAACGCCAAGGCCTGGGCCGGCGGGGACTTCGACTACTACAAGTACGGTCTCTGGGACCTGCGGCGCGCACTGATCGAGACACTGGCGCCCGACTGGGAGGAGCAGTTGGGGCGGATCTGAGCGACTTCTCTGAATCCATCCGGGAGATGCCTATGACAATCGGTCGTCAGTGATGACGCGGTCGCGTTCGGCTTCATCGACAGGGGAGTGCATATGAAAGAATGGCTGCAGGGACTCTCGGGCAGGACGGTCACGATCGTCTTCACGGTCCTGTTCATCATCCCGTTCGCCATGGCGCTGGTCCCGCCCTTGTATCTGTGGGGGTCCAGCGCGAAGTCCGGCGCCGTGATCCTCGGCCAGCCCGTCTCCATGTGGTACTGGAACATCGACGCGCTGCTGATCTTCTTCCTGATGTGGGCGTTGTACGGCGTCCAGACCGTCCGCAAGGAGAACGAAGAGCACGTCGAGCACACTCCGAAGCAGGGAGGCCAGTGACATGTGGCAACCCTTCGTCGTTCTGGGGCTCTTCTACGGGGCCGTCGTCGCGCTGCTGTACATCACCCAGCAGAGAGACCGGGTCGACTTCGAGGAGTACGCCGTGGGCGGCCGCCGCTACGGCCCCGCCTACATCGGCATGTCGTACGTGCAGTCCTGGTTCCCGGGGGCCATGTTCGTCGCCTTCGTGGCCCTCGGCGTGAACATCGGCACCCTGATGTACTACTGCCTGGCGTACTCGCTGCTCGGCCTCACCGCGATGTACTTCATGGCCAACCGCGCCTGGCGCTGGGGGCAGAGGCACCAACTCCGTTCGCAGCCTCACCTGCTCGAACTGCGTTACAACAGCAGCGGCGTGAAGCTCGTCGCCAGCGTGGTCGGCATCGCCGCGATCATGCCGTGGGTGATCCTCGGGCTGCAGGCGATGGCCATCCTCTTCGAGGTCTCGAGCAACGGCGCCTGGTCGCTCACGACCTGCCTCCTGCTGGGCATGGCGGTGATCGTCGTGAGGCAGTACTGGACCGTCCGCATGGGTATGCGCGGGCTCATCATGTCCGACATGCTGCAGGGCATCGTCGCGTACCTCGTCGCAGCGCTCGTCTGCGTGATCATCCTCGCCGACAAGAACTCGCCCGCTCCGTACGGCAACCTGGCCCACCTCCCCGAGAAGCTCACCTCGCTGCCCGGCATGGAGGGGACGGGGTACGGTCCGCTCTACGTCTTCTCGCTCATCTTCATGGGCGTCATCGGCGCTCTGGCCTGGCCGATGAGCTTCCAGCGCATCTACACCGCGAGCGGCGTCAAGTCGGTCAAGAGCGGCACGGTGTACGCGATCGGCATCGCCGGCGTCTTCTACGGCTTCCTCACGATCTTCACGCTCGCCGCGGCGACGTGGCCCAAGGCGATCGAGGCCCCCAACCTCACGTGGTTCTCGGCGCTGCAGGAGTACGGCGGCGTGTGGCTGCTCGGCCTCGGCGTGGTCATGGTGCTCGGTGCGTCGATGGGTCACGTCGACGGCAGCATCCAGGTGGCGGGCCTGCAGATCGCGAACGACCTGGTCCACCACTTCAGGCCGCTCAAGGACCATCAGCTGACCATCGTCGCGAAGGGCAGCATGGTCGTCTACATGGCCATCGCCGCGATACTGGCGTACGTGACCATCGAGATGGCGCGGCTCCAGCTCCTGGCCCAGATGTCGTACTACCTGGTGATCCAGATCTCGGTGCCGCTCTTCCTGGGGTTGTTCACCAAGTTCGGCAACCGCTGGGGAGCGATGATGGGGATGATCGCCGGGTCGGTGGTGGCGATCGTGCTCACGGTGGAGTGGATCGACGACATCCCGGCGCTGGGCGGCCTCACGGCCGGCATGGTCGGATTGATCGTCAACTTCGTCACCTACGCCGTCGTCTCGCTGCTGACGGGGCAGTCCGAGGAGGACAAGAAGCGGGTCGACGAGCTCTTCCTCGAGGCGCTTCCCCCGGTCAAGCGCCAGGCTCTCGGTCTCGACCCCGTGGTCGGGCCGGTGACCACCATGCAGGCGGAGCCGGCGGTGGCGTCGGAGGGCGAGCAGCCCTGACCTGCCGCTTCTGCGGACCCGCAGGCGCCCGCCCGGGGAGGGCGGGCGCCTGCGGCGTCGCTTCGGCGTGCGCCGGCGGTCCGCGCCGCGACGTCATGCACGATCACAGGACACCGCGACGGCGGATCCGCGCCGGACCCACATCGTCACAGCGCTCAGGGGAGGAAGTCGATGGACCGTGACGGACTGCGGGTGAACGCCCGTCGTCTGCAACGCAGTCTCGAGTCATTGGCCAGGATCGGAGCCACGGCGGACGGCGGCGTGGACCGCCTCGCCCTCACGGATGCGGACAGGCAGGCGCGCGACGCGCTGGTGGCATGGCTCGACCGGCTCGGCCTGCGGATCACGATCGACGACATGGGCAACATCTTCGGGCTGCGCGCCGGACGTGACGAGGGGGTCCGTCCGGTCATGATGGGGTCGCACCTGGACTCCCAGAGCAGGGGCGGCCGCTTCGACGGGGCTCTCGGGGTCATGGGCGCTCTGGAGGTGATGCGGGTCCTCGAGGAGAGCCGGGTGGTCACCGAGCGGCCGGTGATCCTGGCCGCCTGGACCGCGGAAGAAGGTTCGCGCTTCACACCCTCCAAACTCGGCTCCGCGGTCTGGGCGGGAGATCTCGACAAGGAGTGGGTGTGGGGCCGCCCGGATCGACACGGCGCGACACTGCTGGAGGAGCTCGAGCGCATCGGCTACAAGGGCGTCAGTCCGTGCGCCCGTTGGCCGTTCCAGGCCTACTATGAACTCCACATCGAACAGGGTCCCCTCCTCGAGGCCGCCGGCAGGGCGATCGGCGTGCCCGCCGGGATCGTCAGTCTGCACGTGTACGACGTCCACGTGAGCGGAGAGGCCAACCAGGTGGGGCCCACCCCCATGGAGGGCCGCCGCGATGCGCTCGTGGCGGCCGCCGAGATGGTCCTCGCAGTGCGCGCGCTCCCATCCACTGCGGGCGGCGACATGGTGGCCACGGTCGGGATGCTCGAGGTGGCGCCCAACTGCTACAACGTGATCCCGGAGGACGTGCACTTCACGGTCGACCTCCGAGGATGGGACGAAGCTCTGGTCGAGCGCTCCTGGGAGAGGCTCGCGGGGGAGTTCCGGGGGGTCGCCGCGCGACACGGGTGCCGCCTGCACGCCGAGGAGTCCAGCCGTACGGGGCGTACCGAGTTCGACCCCGGGCTCATGCGTCGGATCACGGACCATGCGGAGGCGCTGGGACTCTCGACCATGTCGCTGGTCAGCGGCGCCGGGCACGACACGGCGCATCTCGCCGGCGTCGGTCCGACGGCGATGATCTTCGTGCCGAGCATCGGCGGCCGGAGCCACACGCCGGCCGAGGAGACCGGCTGGGCGGATTGCGCGGCCGGGGCCGACGTGCTGCTGCGATGCATCCTCGAGGCCTCCGGCACGAGCGGTGACTGAGGAGGCCGCGGGGTCGGTCCCGGGCGTCCCCGGGCGAGCGCCGGCCGTTCGGGGTCGCCCCGATTGTTGAGCCTCGGTCGGTCGCGTTAGAATCGCCGTTCTGACCGAAAGGACGTGTGACCACCCGTACGCAGATCAACGAGCGCGTCGACCAGGCGCCCACCTTCCAGCAGATCATCGGCCGTCT
>JAAYBE010000140.1 GCA_012719015.1 Actinomycetota bacterium | reverse complement strand
GAATCCATGGACGTCTCCCGGCGCGCGCATCGCAGGGTCGACTACCTGCGTCTCTCCATCACCGACCGGTGCAACCTGCGCTGCACCTACTGCATGCCGCCCGAGGGCGTGCCGGCGCGCAGCCACGACGAGATCCTCAGCTACGAGGAGCTGGCCGTCTTCACGCGGGTCGCCGCCGGGGCCGGGATCTCCAAGGTGCGCATCACCGGCGGCGAGCCGCTCGTGCGCAAGGGGTGCGCCGACCTCGTCGGCATGGTCGGCCGCACCAGCGGGATCCACGACATCTCGCTCACCACCAACGGGCTGCTCCTGCCCAGGTTCGCGCGCGACCTCGCCGCCAACGGCCTGCACCGGGTCAACATCAGTCTGGACAGCCTCGACGCCGGCCGTTACCGCCGCATCACACGCGGCGGTGAGCTCGAGGCGGCCCTGGCCGGCGTCGACGCGGCCTTCTCCGCCGGCTTCTCCCCGGTCAAGATCAACACGCTCCTCCTGCCCGGCGTGGAGGAGGAGCTCGATGCCTTCGTCGCGCTCACGCGGGAATACGACGTCCACGTGCGCTTCATCGAGTTCATGCCGCTCGACCGCCGCATAGCCGACGACGACCAGCTCGGCGGCGAGGGTCGGCTCCTCGCGGCCGGGGACATCCTGCGTCGCCTCGCGGGCGGTCACGTGCTCACCGCCCATCCGGGCCCTTACGGCCACGGGCCGGCCCAGTACTGGAAGGTCGCCGGCGCGCGCGGCACGATCGGCTTCATCGCCGGCGTGTCCGACCACTTCTGCGAGAGCTGCAACCGCCTGCGGCTCACCGCCGACGGCCGCCTGCGCACCTGCCTGTTCTCGGGACGCGAGACGGACGTGCGCCCCCTGCTCGACGACCCGGAGCGTCTGCGGGAGGCGATCGCGCAGGCAGTGGCCGGCAAGACCTTCGACCGTTGTCGCGAGGCGCTCGCCAACGACCGCGCGATGTCGCAGATCGGCGGATGACCGTGGAGGGACCCGGGAGGCAGGCCGAAGGACGGGACGCCGCCGATGCCTCGTCGCACGGGTTGAGCCACCTCGACGCACGCGGACGCGCCTCCATGGTGGACGTGGGCGGCAAGGAGGAGACGGAGAGGGTGGCCCGCGCGGGGGCGGTCGTGACGATGGCCGCGGAGACGCTGGCGCTGATCGTCGACCAGGCGGCCCCCAAAGGCGACGTGATCGCCGCCGCCAGGCTGGCCGGGATCCTGGCCGCGAAGCGCACGCACGAGCTCATCCCGCTGTGCCATCAGCTCAACCTGACCGCGGTCACGGTGGAGGTCGAGCCCGATGCCTCGCTCCCGGGGCTGCGCATCGTCACAGAGGCGCGGTTGCGGGGCCGGACGGGCGTGGAGATGGAGGCGCTGGTGGCGGCGTCGGTGGCGGCGCTCACCGTGTACGACATGTGCAAGGCGGTGGACCGCGGCATGGAGGTCACCCACGTCCGCCTGCTCGAGAAGCGCGGCGGACGCAGCGGTCACTGGCGCCGCGGGGAGGGCGCGTGAGCGCCCACCCCGCGGACGGACGCGTGATCTCCGTCAACGTCGCCGGCGCGACCGGCGTGCGTAAGGATCCCGTGGCGTCGGTCAAGCTCGTGGCCGGCCACGGCGTGGAGGGCGACGCCCACGCCGGGCCGTGGCACCGCCAGGTCAGCCTGCTGGCCGACGAGAGCATCGCTCGGATGCGGACGTCGTGCCCCGGGGTCGACCCGGGAGCGTTCGGCGAGAACCTCACCACCGAGGGACTCGTGCTCCACGTGCTCCCCGTGGGCGCGCGCCTCCGCGTCGGGGAGACCCTGCTCGAGGTGACGCAGATCGGCAAGGAGTGCCATTCGCGCTGCGCCATCTTCCACCAGGCGGGCGACTGCGTGATGCCGCGCGAGGGCATCTTCGCGCGGGTGGTCGAGGGCGGCGAGGTCAAGCCGGGCGACGCCGTCGCGCTTCTGAAGAGCAGTCTGATCCGGGCCGCCGTGCTCACCGTGAGCGACAAGGGCTCCCGCGGCGAGCGCGCCGACACGAGCGGGGACGCGCTGGAGGAGGCGTTGCGCGGGCTCGGTGTGGCGGACGTCGAGCGCGCCATCGTGTCCGACGAGCGGGACCTGATCGCGGCCAAATTGCGGCGCTGGGCGGACGAGACGGCCGTCAATCTGGTCCTCACGACCGGCGGCACCGGCATGACCAGCCGGGACGTGACGCCCGAGGCCACCCTCGCCGTGCTCGAGCGGCAGGCGCCCGGTTTCGCCGAGGCGATGCGGGCCGGCTCGCTGGCGGTCACACCGCACGCGATGCTCTCACGGGCGGTCAGCGGCATCCGCGGCGCGACGCTGATCATCAACATGCCGGGCAGCCCGCGCGCCTGCCGGGAGCAGTTCGCGATGATCGCCGCGGCGCTGCCGCACGGGGTGGAGAAGCTGCTCGACCTGGGCGCCGACTGCGCCCCGCCCGGCGGCTGAGCGGCGGCCGGCGGCCCGGCGACGGAGCCGACCGGCGGCTCAGGCTCCGGGCTGCGGCCGGCCGCGGAGGCTGAGGAAGGCGGCGACGGCGGCGTCGGCCTCCTCGACGGCGCGCCGGTTGCCGGCCGTGAGCCTGTCGCCCACGCTCTGCCGGGTCACCCCGAGACGTTCGGCCACGGCGCGCTGCCGGCCCAGCTCCCGGTACGCGGCGATGGCCTCCCACTGCTTCCCGGTGCGGGCCTGGATCAGAGGGTCGACCAGGCGGCAGAGCGCGCCCAGGAGCACGTCGCCGGCGTCGCCGGTTCCGAGATAGCGGGTCAGCCCCTTGTCGCGGACCGCCAGGCGCAGGGCGCGGCGGGCGAGGGACCGCGCCTCGCCGTCGCCCGGGTCACCGTTGCCGGCGCCGCCGATCCCGACGCCGGCGCGCACCTCGAGCGGCGCGACGGACTCGCGCAGCACGCTGAGGCAGAGCGGCGTGTGCGCCGGGTCGCGCAGCGCGCCGCCCAGCCGCGCTCCGTCGACGAGGGTGAAGGGCGCGGCCAGCGCCGGCAGGAACACCCGGTTCACGCGGTCCAGCGCGCGCTGCAGCGTCTCACGGTCGGCGGCCCCCGCTCCGGGCACGTCGGCGTCCACGAAGGCGACGGTCCTCGGCTCGCAGCCTCTCTCGGTCGGCATGATGCTTAGCTACGCCGCCGCGCGCGTCTTTTCCTGCCGTCGCGCGCGGCGATGCGCAGCGGCGCGGTCGCCGTCGCACGCAGCCGGGGGAATACCCATGCGGCCGTAGTGGAAATGGCAACTCGACCGTTCGTCGGCTACACTGGTCCGGTTTCCGTCATATACAGCCAGGGGGATCCGCTTGAACAAGAAGTCCCGCACCCGTCTGCTCATCGCCACGGGGATCATCGTGGCTGTGTTCGTCGCCGGCGTCGTGGTCCTGGTGCAGCGGCAGGGCGCGTACTACCGGCAGGTGGCGGACCTCGCCACCGGGCAGTACGACGGCAAGAACGTCAAGGTCGGCGGCAGAGTGCTCGACGGCACCATCGAACGCGACGGCGAGGGCGTGCACTTCGCGATCCAGGACCTCACCGGCGAGCAGGCCACCGTCAACGTCCTGTACAGCGGGCAGATGCCGGGCACCTTCGACGCCGGTGTGGACGTGGTGGTGGTGGGCCGGTACGCCTCGGCCGGCAGCCTGATCACGGCCGACCAGCTGCAGACCAAGTGCCCGAGCAAGTACGAGGGGCAGGCCTCGCCCGCCGCCCAGCCGTGAGGCGCGCCGCATGCTAGACCTCGGACGTCTGGCCCTGTGGGCCGCGCTCTTCTTCGCCTGCGCCGCCGCCGGCTTCCTGTTCCTCGGCCTGCGCTGGAACCGCGAGGATCTGCAGCGCAACGGTTACTACGCGGTCTACGGCCTTTTCCTGGCGACGGTCGTCGCCGCGGCCGTGCTGCTGCAGGCGTTCCTGACCAGGGACTTCGGCTTCCGCTATGTGGCCGAGAACTCGGACGCCTCCCTGTCCACGTTCTACCGCGTGGCCGGCTTCTGGGCCGGGCATCAGGGATCCGTCCTGTTCTGGCTGCTGCTACTCGCCGTGGCCGCGATCGTGCTCGCCGTCGCCGACCTCGGCCGTCTCGAGCGCCTCAGCGGCGGCGCGGTGGGGGTGCTCGCCGTCGTCTCCGCCGTGTTCGCGGCGCTCATGGTCTTCGATTCCGGCTCCAACCCGTTCCTCGCCTCCGAGCCGGGCACGGTGCCGTTCGGACTGAACCCCCTGCTGCTGCACCCCGGCATGGTCTTCCATCCGCCGGCGCTGTTCGTCGGCTACGTGGGCCTGGCCGTGCCGTTCGCGTTCGCCGTCAGCACTCTGCTGCTGGGGCGCGCCGACCGGCTCTGGGTCCGCAGGGCGCAGAAGTGGGCCGTGTTCGGCTGGCTCTTCCTCTCGCTCGGCATCGGACTCGGCGCCTGGTGGGCGTACGTCGTCCTGAGCTTCGGCGGGTATTGGTCGTGGGACGCCGTGGAGAACACGTCCCTCGTGCCGTGGCTCACGGCGACGGCGCTGCTCCACTCGTTCACCCTGTACAAGGCGCGCGGCCTGTACAAGCGCTGGGCGCTCGGCCTGGCCGCGGCCACGTTCTGGCTCACCATCCTCGCGACCTGGACCACGCGCACCGGGCTGATCAGCTCCGTGCACGCCTTCGGCCAGAACCCGGTGCTCGTCTGGATCCTCTCGACCTTCCTGATCGTCGCCGCCGGCGTCAGCATCGGGCTCATCGTCTGGCGTTGGCGCGCCTTCGCCAGTCACGACGAGATGGAGAGCCTGCTCTCGCGCAACTTCCTCTACTACGCGACCAACCTGCTGCTGACGCTGTTCGCCGCGGCGGTGGCGTTCGCCACCGTCGGCGTGCCGCTGCTGATGCCGGACAGGGCGGTCGGCACCGGCACGTACGACGCCGTCGCCCGTCCGCTCGGCGTCGCCGTCCTCGCCCTGATCGCCGTCTGTCCGCTCCTGGCCTGGCGCCGGACGGAGGGCGCCCAGCTGCGCAGGACGCTCGTCCTGCCTGTGGTCACGACGGCGTTGTCCGTCCCGTTGTGGCTGCACCTCGGCTTCCAGTCCAATATCTGGGGCTTCCTCGGCCTCCTGGTGTGCGGGTTCGCCTTCGGCGCCGTGATCCAGTTCGTGCTGCGCACGGCGCGGCGGGCGGCCGGACCCGGCAGGAGCCTCTGGTCCGGCCTGGTCCGCGCCTTCACCGGCAGCCGCCCCCGCACCGCCGCCTACATCGCCCACCTGGGCATGGTGCTGGTGGTGGCGGGTCTGCTGGGGTCCTCCGTCTACAAGGTGGAACAGTCCGCCATCCTGACGACGAAGGAGGGCGAGACCGCCACGCTCAACGGGTACACGCTCACTTACCGGGGCACGAGCGAGAGCGGGGGGCAGCAGAGCTCCACCCGCGCCGTGGCGACCTTCGACGTGACCAGGGACGGCGAGGCGCTCGGGACGGTCAAGCCGCACACCGACGTGTACCCGATGAGCGGGGCGGCGGTGCGTGCCGTCATCCTGGGACGCCCGTTCGAGGACCTCTTCGTGGTGACCGACGAGCCCTTCGACGCCACCTCGGAGACCATCGCGCTGCGCATCGTGATCTTCCCGCTCATCCGGTGGGTCTGGATCGGGGCGATCCTGCTCTGCGCCGGGGCCGCCGTCTCGCTGTGGCCGGTGCGCCAGAGGCAGGAGCAGGAGGCGCGCGCCGTGGGGCCGGCCGGGGCGGACGGCGCCACCGCCTGAGGAGGGCGGCGCGATGGCGGCGGCACACTACCGGCGGGACGGCGCGACCCCTCTCGAGATCGAGATCGAGGTCGAGGGGCTGCGCAAGACCTTCGGCCGACGCGAGGTGCTGAAGGGCCTGACCTTCAGCGTCCCGCGCGGCGGCTTTCTGAGCATCTTCGGCCCCAACGGCGCCGGCAAGACCACGACGCTGCGCGTGCTGGCGACGCTGCTCACCGCCCGTGAGGGCAGCGTGAAGGTGGCCGGCCACGACGTGCGCGAGGACCCGATGCCGGTGCGTCGCGCGGTGGGCTTCATCTCGCACAACGCCATGCTCTACCCGGACCTCACCGCCCAGGAGAACCTGCGCTTCTACGCCGACATGTACGGCGTGGCGGACCGCGAGGCGCGCATCACCGAGCTGCTGGAGCGGCTGGAGCTGTCGGCGCGGCGCCACGACGCGGTCCGCGCCTACAGCAAGGGCATGCGCCAGCGGCTGGCGATCGCGCGCGCGATCCTCCACCGTCCGCGCGTGCTGCTGCTCGACGAGCCGCACTCCGGCCTTGACCCGCGCGCGGTGGACATCCTCGACGGCCTGCTGACCGACATCCGCGAGGAGCACACCTTCGTCATGGTCACCCACGACATCGCCAAAGGCCTCGAGTGGGGCTCCCAGCTGATGATCGTCGAAGGGGGCCGTATCGTCTACGAGCGCGCCGCGGGCGTGGACCGCGACTCCTTCAGCGCCGTCTACCGCGAGCACGTCCGCGACGGGAGCGTGCTGTAGTGTCCGGCTGGGGGCAGATCGGGGCCATCCTGCGCAAGGACCTCATCCGGGAGCTGCGCACCCGGGACATGCTCGTCAGCATGGCCCTCTTCGCCCTGCTCGCGATGGTGATCTTCCACTGGGCGTTCACCGTCAGGGGCGACACCGACCTCACGTACTTCACCGGCGGCATGTTGTGGGTGACGTTCGTCTTCGCCATGTTGCTGGGCCTGAACCGGTCCTTCGCCCAGGAGAAGGACGAGCACTGCCTGGACGGCCTGCTGCTCTGTCCGGTGGACCGCGTGACCATCTTCCTGGCGAAGACGGTCGGCAACCTCGTCTTCCTGCTGATCATCCAGGCCGTGGCCGTGCCGGTGTTCGTGCTGTTCTTCGTCGAGGGGGGCTTCCTCGAGGGGCTGCCCGCCTTCCTCGCCGTGCTGCTGCTCGCCGACCTCGGGATCTGCGCGCTCGGCACCCTGCTCGCGACCATCTCGATGAACACGCGCTCGCGCGACCTGCTGCTGCCGATCCTGTTCCTCCCGCTGATCGTGCCCCTGCTCGTCGCCGCGACCAGCGCGACGACGCTGGTCCTGGCCGACGGCGCGGGGGTGCGCGAGATCGGCGGCCGCCTGCTGTTCATGCTCGGATTCGACGCCGTGTTCCTGGTCGTCGCCTGGGGCACCTACGACTTCGCCATAGGAGAGTGAGCGTGAAGAAGCTCGTCAGCGCGCCGGCGCTGTTCCTCTGGGCCGGCGCCTTCCTCATCGTCGGCCTGCTGCTCGCCTTCTGGTGGGCGCCCGTCGACGCGTCGGCCATGGGCTTCAGCCAGAAGATCTTCTACTACCACGCGCCGATCGCCGAGACGTCGCTGGTGGGGTTCGGCGTCGCGTTCGCGGCGGCGGTCATGTACCTGCGCACGCAGGACCTCAAGTGGGACCGCCTCGGCTACGTGAGCGTGCGCCTCGGCCTGCTGTTCGCCGTCCTCGTCATGTTCACCGGCATGATCTGGGGCAAGTCGAGCTGGGGGGTCTGGTGGGCCTGGGAGCCGCGTCTCACCACGTTCCTGCTGGTCTGCTTCCTCTACGCGGCGTACTTCGTCCTGCGCTCGGTGGTGGAGGAGGAGCAGCGCCGCGCCACCTACGCGGCCGTGTTCGCCGTCATCGCGTTCATCGACGTGCCGATCACCTGGTTCGCCACGCGCCTGATCCCCGAGGGGCTGCACCCGGTGGTCTTCAAGGCCGGCGACACGGGGATGGAGGGCAGCATGTTCGCCAGCTTCATGATCAGCATGATAGGGATGACCCTGCTGCTCGCGGCGCTGATCCGTCACGGGTGGCAGATCGAGCTTCTCAAGGACCGGGTGACCGACCTCAAGAGCATTCTGGGAGGATGACCTCATGAGCATCGAAGAAGGCGCCAAGTACGTCGCCGCAGCCTACGCGATCATCCTCGCCGTGCTGGTGGCCTACTACTTCATGAGCGCGCGGCGGGTGACGGTGCTGCGGCGCGACGTCGAGTTGCTGGAGGAGGAGACGAAGCGCCGGCGGGCGTCCGCCGGCGGGGCCGACGCGGACTGACGCGCGGCCGAGCCGAGCCGATGGAACTGGCCTCCGTCATCCTCGTGTGGCTGGCGTACCTGCTGTACGCGGCCGCCTTCGCCGTGTTCCTGATCGGCTTCGTCACGCAGCGGCCGTGGACCAACGCGCTGGGCCGGTGGGTCGCCGCGGCCGCCCTGGCCGCCCAGGCCGTCGGCCTCGTCCTCCGCGGCGTGGAAGCCGGCCACTTCCCGTTCGCCGGCCTCTACGAGTCCATGGTCCTGCTCTCCTGCGCCATCGCGCTCGTCTGGTCGGTGGCCGAGTCGCTGACCAGGCTCAAGGCGATCGGCCTGTACGTCATGCCGGTGGTCCTGGTGCTGCTCACCGTGGCGCTGGTGGAGTACAACCCGCCGGTGGGGCTCGGCCCGGTGCTGCGCAGCGACATCGTGGTCGTGCACGTCACCGTGATGCTGGTCGCGATCGGCTGCCTGTACGTGGCCGGCGGCGCCGCCATCATCTACCTCATCGAGGAGGCGCTCCTGCGGCGCCGCAGGCCGGGCGGGGTCCTCGGGCGGCTGCCGTCGCTGGCGGCGCTGGAGCGGCTCGTCTACCGCGCCACGCTGCTCGGCGTGCCCTTCCTCACCATGGGCATGGCGGCCGGCGTGATCCGCGCCGAGACCTTCCGCGTCCCGGGCTGGGCGACGGACCCCATGGTGCTGCTGTCCGTCGCCGCCTGGGCGGTCTATCTGGCACTGATCGCCGGCCGCGTGCGCAGGGAGTGGACCGGCCGGGCCGTCTCGTGGCTGGCCGTCACGGGACTCGTCCTCCTGCTCGTGATCCGGTTCGCCGCGGTGCCGTACCTGAGCGCCTTCCACACCTACGGAGCCTGAGCCCCATGCACGTCGTCGTCGCCGGCATCTCGCACAAGACCGCCCCGCTCGAGCTGCGCGAGCGTCTCGCCCTGGACGACGAGGCCGCGCTGCGCGTGAGCCGTGAGCTGCTCGACGAGGGCGTCGCCTGCGAGGTCGTGGCGCTCAGCACCTGCAACCGCACCGAGCTGTACCAGTGGGCGCGCGACTCGCTGGCGGCGCGCCACGCGGCGCTCGCGCATCTGGCGCGCCACGCCGGCGTGGCGCCGTCTGAGCTGGAGCCGGCGCTCTACAGCCACTCCGGCGACGGCGCCGTCGCGCACCTCTTCCGCGTGACCTCGAGCCTGGACAGCATGGTCGTCGGCGAGGCGCAGATCGTCGCCCAGCTCAAGGCCGCCTACCAGCTCGCCAGCGACGGCGGCTGCACGGCGGTGGTCTTCAACCGGTTGTTCCGGCACGCGCTCGAGGTCGGCAAGCGCGTGCGCACCGAGACCGCCATCGGCGAGCGGCCGGTGAGCGTCAGCTCGGCCGCCGTCGGGCTCGCCCAGCAGGTGTTCGGCGACCTGCGCGACCGGAGCGTGCTGATCATCGGCGCCGGCGAGACGAGCGAGCTCACGGCGACGCATCTCAAGGCGAACGGCATCGAGAGGATCCTGGTCGCCAACCGGACGTTCGCCGCCTCCACGGACCTGGCCGCGCGCATCGGCGGCGAGGCCGTGCGCTTCGAGGACCTTGAGGAGCACCTCGTCGCCGCCGACATCGTGATCAGCTCCACCTCGGCGCCGCACTACGTGGTCACGCGCGAGAGCGTCGAGCGCGCCGTCAAGCGTCGCCGCCACCGGCCCATGTTCCTGATCGACATCGCGGTGCCCCGCGACCTGGACCCGGAGATCGACCGGGTGCGCAACGCCTACCTCTACGACATCGACGACCTGCAGCAGGTGGTGGAGCACAACCGTCACGAGCGGGAGAGGGAGGCGCAGCTGGCCGAGCGCATCGTCGAGCAGGAGCTGGCCAACGTGAACGACTGGCTGCGCGGCCTCGAGGTCGTCCCCACCATCGCCACGCTGCGCGAGGCGGTGGAGGAGATCCGCAGGGGCGAGCTCGCCCGCCTCGGCAACCGGCTCAGCGGCCTGACCGACGAGCAGCGGGCGCAGGTCGAGATGCTCACCACCAGCATCGTCAACAAGATCCTCCACGTGCCCACCGTGAAGATGAAGGAGGTCGCCGGGCGGGACCAGTGCTACCTCTATGTCGATGCGGTGCGCACGTTGTTCGACCTCGACGGGCACGCCGGCGACGACGGCGACACCCCGGCCGGGGACGCGGGTCGCGCGACCGCCGACCACACTGATCGCGCCGCGGCCGAGGACGCCCCCTCCGGCGGCACCGTGCACCACCTGCGCGGCACCGGGACGGAGGACGCGTGACCGACGTGATCCGGGTCGGCTCGCGCGGGTCGCGCCTCGCGCTCGTGCAGGCGGAGTGGGTGCGCGAGCGCGTGGCGCGGCGCCACCCCGGGCTGCGGGTCGAGATCGAGGTCCTGACCACCAGGGGCGACAAGCTGCTCGACGCGCCGCTGGCCAAGCTCGGCGACAAGGGCCTCTTCACCAAGGAGCTCGAGGTGGCGCTGTTGGACGGCCGCATCGACCTCGCCGTGCACTCCGCCAAGGACATGCCCACGGCCGTCCCGGACGGGCTGGCGATCGTGGCCGTCACCGAGCGCGAGGACGCGCGCGACGTGTTCGTCGCCGACCCCGCCCTGCTGGAGCGGCACGGCGCCGACGGGTTCTCGCTCGACGACGTGCCGCGCGGGGCGAAGGTGGGGAGCTCGAGCCTGCGGCGCCGCGCGCAGCTGCTGGCGCTGCGCCCCGACCTCGACCTCGTCGACATCCGCGGCAACGTCGAGACGCGGCTGCGCAAGGTCGTGGAGCAGGGCCTGGCGGGGACGGTCCTCGCCGCTGCGGGGCTCGCCCGGCTCGGGCGTCCGGAGACGGCCGCCTTCGTCTTCGGACCCGGCGAGATGCTGCCGGCGGTGGGCCAGGGCGCGCTCGCGATCGAGGCGCGGGCCGACCATCCGCGCGTGCGCGAGCTGGCGGCCGCGTTGGACCACCGGCCGACGGCGCTCGCCGTGGCGGCCGAGAGGGCGCTGCTCGCGCGGCTCGAGGGCGGCTGCCAGGTGCCGATCGCCGCGCACGCCGTCTGGGAGGCCGGCGGCGGGCAGGGGCCGGCGGCCCTGACGCTCGCCGCCTGGGTCGGGTCGCTCGACGGCGGCCGCTCCGTGCGCGGCGAGCGCACCGGACCCGCCGACGACCCCGAGAGGCTCGGCGTCCTCCTCGCCGAGGAGCTCCTCGCGGGCGGAGCCGGCGAGATCCTGGCCGCGATCCGCACGCCGTGACGGCGGCCGGCCCCGGGACCGCGCCGGCCGCCCGGCCGCTCGCCGGCCGTACCGTCGTCGTCACCCGGATGCGCGAACAGGCGGCGTCGCTGGCGGACCGGCTCGAGGCGCTCGGCGCCGAGGTGCTGCTCGTCCCCACCATCCGCCTCGCGCCGCGGCCGCTGGACGACGAGGTCGCGGCGGCGCTGCGCGAGCTGGCCGCCTACCGGCTCGTCGTGTTCACGAGCGCGAACGCGGTGCGGGTGTTCGCGGGTTATCTCGCCCGCGGCACGGAGGAGGGGGCCATGCCGGCCGGACCGGTGGTCGCCGCCGTCGGCCCGGCCACGGCCGCCGCGCTCGAGCGGCACGGGCTCGCGTGCCACCTCGTGCCGGACGAGTTCGCCGCCGAGGGGCTGGCGGAGGCCTTGACCGGGGAGGGCGCGGCCGCGCCCACGGTCGACGCAGGCGCGCGGGTGCTCATCCCCTGTGCGCGCGGCGCGCGCGACGTACTGCCGGATGCGCTGCGCGCGCGTGGCGCCGTGGTCGACGTACTGCACATCTACGAGACGGTCGCCGCGCGGGAACTCGCCGAACCCGCCGAGCGCGTGGAGGCGGCCGACTACCTCACCTTCACGTCTCCCAGCACGGCACGCGGTCTCGCCGGACTGCTCGACGGCGAGGCCCGCGCCCGCAGCGACGCACGGCCGCTCGCCGAGCGGCTCGCCGGCGCCCGGCTCTGCTCCATCGGCCCGGTCACCAGCGAAGCGTTGCGCGGAATGGGCCTCGCCGTGGCCGTCGAGGCGCGGGAGTACACCGCGGTCGGTCTGGTGGCGGCGATCGCCGCCGACGCCGGCTGAGCCGCCGCCCGCCCGGCGGCCGCGCCGCACGGCGCGGCGCCGTCCTCCCACGGACCGGCGGGGGCACCCGACCCGACGCTCCGTCCCCGGCTCTCCGCGCCTCCCCGCGCGCGACCCGGTTGTTGCGTGGACCCCGACTTGGGCGTAAGTTCGGGGCATGGAGCGCCCCGTCTGCTTCTTCAGCGACTACGGCTACACCGACGACTTCGCCGGCGTCTGCCGCGCCGTCATCGCCCGGCTGGCCCCGGCCGTGCGGGTCATCGACGTCACGCACGGCCTGCCCGAGCGCGACGTGCT
>JAAYBE010000139.1 GCA_012719015.1 Actinomycetota bacterium | reverse complement strand
TCTTCGGCAGCGCCAGCTACAGCCACCACGTCGGCATCTACGTCGGCGGCGGCTCCATGATCCACGCCCCGCACACCGGCGCCGTGGTCAGCTACGGCTCCATCGGCGGCGCCTGGATCGGGGGGCGCCCCTGATCCTCGACGAGCCCGAGGTCGCGTCCCCGCCACATGCGTAGGGAACGCGACCTCGGGCTCGAATACGTCTGCGCCCCCGGAACGGCCACGGCGGCCGCACGTCCCATCCGGGAGCGTCGACGGAGGTACATCCCGGAGTGACCCGACCCGGCAGCATCATCAGGACCGCTCTGCTCACCGTCCTCGCCCTGACGGCGCTCGCGATGGCGACCGCGCCGGCGGCACCCGCGAAGGGGTCCGTCGCCAAGGCGAAGGCGCGGCTGCGGGCCGTCGCAGCCCGCCTCGACACGGTCTCCACCCAGTCTGAGATCGCGGTGGAGAAGCTCAATCAGGCCACCGCGCGACTCGAGACGATCCAGGCGAAGATCGACGAGAACCAGCGGCACCTGCAGACGGCCCAGGAGAACCTGGAGCAGGCCAGCGAACAGCTCCTACTCCGCGCCGAAGACATGTACAAGGCGCGCGACGTCGGCATCGTCGACTTCATCTTCCAGGCCGACTCCTTCGACGATCTCATCAGCCAGATGGACATGATGCAGCGGCTCGGCAACAGCGACGTCGACACGGTCCACGCCATCGCCGCGTACAAGCGTGAGATCAAGGACCGCCGCCTCCGGCTCAAGGCCGACGAGAAGGCGGCCACGAGACTGGTCGCCGAGCGCGAGCGGCACAGGAACGAGCTCGTCGCGCTCGAGTCGGACCTGCGCGCGCTCACCAAGAAGATCAAGAAGCAGATCAAGAAGCTGAAGGCCCAGGCCAGGCTGCGCGCCCAGCTCGCCCTCACCGGGTACTCAGGACCCATCCCCGAGGTGGACCCGAACAGCCCGGGCCACCCCGAGATCATCGCCATCGCCAAGCGCTATTTCGGCGTGCCCTACGTGTGGGGCGGAGCCAGCCCGAGCGGCTTCGACTGCAGCGGTCTCACGATGTACTGCTACGCCCAGATCGGCGTCAACCTGTACCACGGCGCGACCATGCAGCAGCGCGCCAGCTCCCCGGTCGCGCTGACCGACATGCGGCCCGGCGACCTCATCTTCTTCGGCAACGCGAGCTTCAGCCACCACGTGGCGATCTTCGTCGGCGGAACGACGTGCATCGAGGCGCCGCATACGGGCGACGTGGTCCGGTACGGGACCTGGACCGGCCGGGACGCCTGGATCGGCGGACGTTTCTAGGCTGCATCACCGTCCCCGCACGCCCTCCCCCCCTGGAATCGGCGTGCCGAAGGAGTAAGCTTTTGCGCAGTTCTGCCGAACTTACTGGACGGAGAGAGAACCCAAGCGACTGGGGCTGACCATGAAGCCGATCGATGACCTGCTCAGCGAGATGATGGCGCGCAACGCGTCGGACCTGCACATCAAGGCAGGGAGCCCGCCGGTCATCCGCGTGGACGGAGAGCTCGTCCTCCTCGAGGAACCGCCCCTCACGCCGGAGGACACCAAGGACGTGGCGGCGTCGATCATGACCGACAAGCAGATCCGCCGCTTCAGCGAGCACAACGAGATCGACTTCGCCTACTCGGCGGTCAACCTCGGGCGCTTCCGCGTCAACGTGTTCCGCCAGCGAGGCAGCATCAGCGTCGCCATGCGCCAGGTGACGACCAAGATCCCCTCCTTCGAGGAACTGCACCTGCCGGACATCATCAAGCGCCTGGCGCTCGAGCCGCGCGGCCTGGTGCTCGTCACGGGCACGACCGGCTCCGGCAAGACCACCACCCTGGCGGCGATGATCGACCACATCAACAACACGCTGCGGCGTCACATCGTCACCGTCGAGGACCCGATCGAGGTCCTGCACAAGGACAAGAAGTCCATCATCAACCAACGGGAGATCGGGCTCGACACCGAGACCTACGCCACGGCGCTCAAGTACGTCCTGCGGCAGGACCCCGACGACATCCTCATCGGCGAGATGCGCGATCCCGAGACCGTCGCCGCGGCGCTCACCGCCGCCCAGACCGGCCACTTCGTGATGAGCACGCTGCACACCATCGACGCGACCGAGACCGTCAACCGCATCATCGACTTCTTCCCGCTCCATCAGCAGAAACAGGTGCGCATCATGCTCGCCGGCACCCTCAAGGGGATCGTGAGCCAGCGGCTCCTCGTGCGCGCCGACGGGCAGGGACGCGTGCCCGCCATCGAGATCATGGTGTGCACCAACCGCATCCGCGACTTCATCCTCGAGCCCGACCAGTCGCACCTCATCCCCGATGCCATCAGGGAGGGCGACTTCTACGGGATGCAGACGTTCGACCAGGCTCTGCTCCACCTGTACGAGGAGGGCCTCATCACACTCGCCGACGCGGCGCAGGTGGCCAGCAACCCGCACGACTTCAAGCTCCTCGTGCAATCACAGGGCCACGACGTGAACCTGATGACGTTCTGAGCCGGGGACGCGGAGACCGCGGTCTCAGGACGGGACGCGCCGCTCCTCGAGGTGCAGGTCGACCTTGCGCTTGATGCGCTGCAGCGCGTTGTCGACGGTCTTGCAGTCACACCCGAGTCCGCTCGCGATGCGCTCGTAGCTCAGTCCCTGGATGTAGAGACGCAACACCTTGCCCTCCAGAGGGGAGAGCATGCTGGTGAGGCAACTGGTGAGGCTGTCTATCTCCTCCGAGCTGATGACCTGGTTCACCGGGTCATGGGTGCTCGGGCCGGGCAGCACGTCGGCCAGGGAGCAGTCGCCGTCGTCGGACGAGTCGTTGGGCGGCTGGCTGAAGGAGAGGTAGCCGTTGAGCGGGACGTGTTTCTGGCGCGTCGCCGTCTTGATGGCGGTGATGATCTGGCGCGTGATGCACAGCTCGGCGAAGCTGCGGAAGCTGGCCTGGCGGTCGTCACGGTAGTCCCTCACCGCCTTGAACAACCCGACCAGTCCCTCCTGGATCAGGTCCTCCGCGTCGCCGCCGGCGAGGAAGTACGAACTCGCCTTGAGGCGCACGAACTGGTAGTAGCGGGCCATGAGCGCATCCAGCGCCGACTGGCTCCCGCGCCGGTACGCGTGAACGAGCGCCGAGTCCGAACTCTCGCTGAAAGGTTGAACGTTCTGGAGCGAGCCCGTGCCGCGACTATGATCGGCTTGACGAGCCATCCGCGAACCCCACCTCCGCTGCGTTTGCCCTGCAGACCGCGGTATCGACGGTCCCCCGGCGATCACTGCGGCTTGTGACGCAAGTCTTCGAGACGACGCAAAGTCTCACTGTCTACTTTATCCTCAAGCGTCTGGGGCATTCTACCGGTGTGCGAGGCAGAGTCAAGAGCCTGCCCGGCGCGGGGGTGGCAGGCCGCCAGCTCCTCACCCAACTCCCGGGGGGTCATGCGGCTGACCCCGGCTCTGGAGGCGGTACGCTGCACCTCCTGATCGGCCGAGACGACGATGACGTGGGTGTCGGCCGCCTGACCGGCGATCCGTCGCGCGATCAGCGTGTCGGCTGTGAAGGAGCCGCCGGCGAAGACCACCTCGACCGGGACCCCCTTGATGGGTCGGTCGCTGGTGCTGCGGGGACCACTGCCGTCGAAGACCAGGACGGCGCGTGCCCCGCGCAGCGTAGTGAGACCGGCGAGTTCGTCGACGAGCCAGTCCCGGCGAGCGAAGATCTCCTCCCGGTCCGCGCCGCGGAACAGCGCGTGCAGGACGTTGTAGCCGTCGACGATGTAGAGCGTGCCGCTCATCGTCCGCCACCCGTGTCACCGTGCGACGCAGCGGCCTCCCTCTGGCGGCGCGCCTCGTAGAGGAGCAGCGCGAGGGCCACGCCGACGTTGAGACTCTCGACCGGCGGCGCCATCGGTATGGCGAGCAGCACGTCGCAGCTGCGCGCCACCAGCGGCCGCAGGCCACGACCCTCGGCGCCCGCGACCAGCACGACACGACCCGCGAGGTCGGCCTCGAGGTAGGTGACTGCGGCGTCGGCGGCGGCGCCGTAGACCCAGAACCCGGCCTCCCGGGCCTGCCGCAGGAAGGCGGCCACGTTGGTCACCCGGCCGACGGGCAGATGCTCGAGCATGCCGGCCGAGGCCTTCACCGCCGCCGGCGTCACGTGAGCGGAGCGGTGCTTCGGCACGACCAGCCCGCCGGCCCCGGCGGCGAGGGCGCTCCGCGCGGCGGCGCCGAGGTTGTGCGGGTCGGTGACTTCGTCGAGCACGACCAG
>JAAYBE010000138.1 GCA_012719015.1 Actinomycetota bacterium | reverse complement strand
GCGTTGCCGCGGCTCACCGGCACGGCGCTCACCAGCACGAGGTCCGCGGCGCGCAGGAGGTCCAGGTTCTCGGCGTGCGCGTCGTCGCCGACCGCCGTGAACGGGGCCTCCACCGCCATGCGGAGGCCCAGCTCTGCGCCGGTCTTCTCGTCGGTGTCCAGCGCGTTGAGGACGCCGGCGGTGACCTCGTAACCGGCGTCGACCAGCTCGCGCATCATCCCGGCGCCCGTCCCCCCGCCGCAGATCAGGTGCACCCGGCCGCGCCGCTCGCCGCGCAGTCGGGGCGAGAAGGTCAGGTACGTGCGTCCGGCGTGCCGGTGCAGATACGCCCGCACGCCGTACACGGCCTCGACGACCTCGGGCCGCAGCACCTCCGCCGGCGGCCCGAACGCCGCCACCTCCCCGTCGCTCAACACGAGCAGCTTGTCAAAGTAGTGCAGCGCCAGGTTGAGGTCGTGCAGGATGCAGAGCACGGTGAGCCCGTCGCGGTTGAGCTCCCTGAGCAGGTCGAACAGGCGCAGTTGGTGCGAGACGTCCAGGGCGGAGGCGGGCTCGTCGAGCAACAGCAGCGGCGCCTGCTGCATGAGGGCCTGGGCGAGGACGACGAGCTGCTTCTCGCCGCCGGAGAGCTCCGAGAACCGGCGGCCCGCGAGGTGGGCGACGCCCAGCCGCGCCAGCGTCGCCTCCGGATCGCCGGCCACGCCCGGGTCCTTGCCGCGGCAGTAGGCCCCCATCTCCACGACCTCACGCACCGCGAGGTCGAAGTCGAGGTCGAAGCGCTGCGGCACGAGCGCGACCTCGCGCGCCATCTCGCGACGCCGGTAGTGGTCGGTCCGCCGGCCTCTGACCAGGACCTCGCCGGACAGGGGCTGATGGATGCCGTCGATGAGGTCCACCAGCGTGGACTTGCCGCTGCCGTTGGGCCCGACGATGCCGACGAAGTCGCCCGGCGCCAGGGCGAGATTGATGCGGCGCAGCACCGGGCGTTGGTCGTAGGCGAAGTCGACGTCGCGAAGGCGGACGAGCCTCCCCGCCGCGGCGTCGGCCGCGGCGGCGGAGCCGACCGCGGACATCGCGGGCAGTCCGGGCATGTCGGCGGTCACAGACGTCTCCCACGGCGCAGCAGGTACACGAAGAGCGGCGCCCCGACGAACGTGGTGACCACGCCGACGGGGATCTCGTTGGGCGAGATCACGGTGCGACTGAGCAGGTCTGCGGCGACCACCATGGACGCCCCGGCCAGCAGTGAGACCGGGAGCAGCCCACGGTGCGCCGGCCCGGCGAGGAGCCGCACGATGTGCGGGACGACGAGGCCGACGAACCCGATGATGCCGCTGACCGACACGGCGAGCGCGGTCAGCACGCCCGCGGTCACCAGCAGCACGCGCTTGGTGCGCTCGACCTCGACGCCCAGCTCGAGCGCGCGCTTCTCCCCCTGCAGAAGGATGTCCATCTCCCGCGTGAACAACAGCGGCACGGCCATGAAGGGCAGGACCCCGAGCGCGACCTCCACATCTCCCCAGCCGCGTCCGGAGAAGCTCCCCATGAGCCAGTAGACGATGGCGTGCATGTCCTCGTCGGCCCGGATCATGAGCACGGTGACGACGGCGCCGGCGAGGTAGGAGATGGTCACGCCGGCCAGCAACAGCACGAAGATGTCGATACGTCCCCGCCGCCGCGCCGCCAGCCACACCAGGGTCAGCGTGCCGAGACCGCCGGCGACCGCGAGCACCGTCATCCACGGCAGGTTGCCCAGGTGGAGGACGATGCCGACGGTCGCTCCCAGCGCGGCGCCGGAGGAGACGCCGGTGACGTACGGGTCGGTGAGCGGGTTGAGGAACAGGTCCTGGAGGATCACGCCGGCCACGGCCAGCGCGGCGCCCACCAGGGCGGCCACCAGCACACGCGGCATGCGGATCTGCCAGAAGATGGCGTTGTCCAGGTCCCCCTGGACCGGTCCGGCCATGAGCAGTTCCCAGACCCGCCTCAGCGAGAGGGAGGCCGGACCGAGCGCGAGCGCGAGCACCAGGCACAGGCAGAGCACGGCGCCGGCCAGCAGGACGCCGGGCCAGACGCCGGACCGGGCGGCCCTGCCGCGGGCGGCCGCCCATCCCGCACCGGTGTCGGCGGCGCCGCTCACTGTGCGCCCTGGGCCTCCGGGTGGATGTACTCGAGCAGCCGCCTGAGTCCGTCGGCCAGGCGTGGGCCCGGGCGGGCGATGAGGTTGTCGTCGATCACGTAGACCCTGCCCTGCTTGACGGCGGTGAGCTCGGCGAAGCCGGGGCGTTCGCTGATGTCGCCCGGCTCGCTCATGGAGCCGGAGTCGGCGATGTAGACGGCGGGGTCGACCTTGACGAGCACCTCGGTGCTGAAGTTGGGGAACCCGCTGCCCGCCGTCGCGCCGATGTTCTCGCCGCCGGCGATGGTGATCATGTCGTCGATGAACGTGCCTTGGCCGGCGGTCATCAGCGGCTCGCTGTAGATCTCGAGGAAGGTGCTCGCCGCGGGAAGGCCCGCGACCGCCGCCCGGACCTCCTCACGCGCCGCCGCCATGGCGTCGGCCACGGCCTGGGCGCCGTCCTCCGCGCCGGCCAGTCTGCCGACGTTCAGGATCGTGGCGACGACCTCGTCATAGGTCGTGGGGTCGATGACGTACACGCTCATGCCGAGGCTCTCGAGCTTGGCCCGCAGCTTGTCCTGGATGCCGGAGGCGGCCAGTACCAGGTCGGGCGAGAAGGAGGCGATCTTCTCCACGTTGGGGTTGGCGAAGTCGCCGATCTTGGGGAGGGCTTTGGCCTCCTCCGGGTAGTCGTCGTAACTGGTGCCGGCGACCATCCTGTCGCCGGCACCGATCGCGTAGGCGATCTCGGTGTTGGCCGGCGCGAGACTCACGATGGCGTCCGCCGGCTGGTCGAGGACGACCTCCACGCCGGAATCGTCGGTCACGCTGATCGGTCCGGAGGCGGCGGGCGAGGCACTGGAGGCCGGCTCGCCGCCGCCGGAGCCGCAGGCGACGACGATCGCACCCAGAGCAGGGACGGCGAGGAGGAGAAGGGCTGCCAGGAGGCGGCCGGGACGGAGGGTCGACATGGTGGTGAGGGCTCCCTTCAGGATCGGACGGCTCAGGTGGGCAGGGCGGCCGCCGGCGACGGGCGGGGAGAGACGACGAAGCGCAGGACGCGGTGGCCTTCACGCTCCTCGATCCCGTCCCAGGCGAGCGCGACGCGACGCGAGAAGAGCGGCGACCAGGTGACGGCGGTGTGGTACTCGCCCCCCTCGCCGCAGGCGTCGGCGCCGGCGGCCTCGAGGCGGTCGACGACGGCGTCGTCCAGCTCGAGACCGAGGAACTCGGAGCCGAGCCGGGACTGGTCGACCGCGACGATGGTGGCGCGACCGCCGGCGAGGAAGTCGGCGAGCACCTCGCGACGCGGCCGTCCCCACAGGGGCAGGTGACAGCCGAGGCCGGCGGTCCGGCAGACCCGCTCGACCCAATCGCGGTGTCCCTGCAGGTCGATGTCGCCGAACACGCCGGCCTCCACGCCCTGTCCGCGCAGCTCGTGGAGGAGCGCGATGTACGTGT
>JAAYBE010000137.1 GCA_012719015.1 Actinomycetota bacterium | reverse complement strand
GCTCCTGCGACGCCAGTACGTGGGCCGGAACCTGTTCACGGTGACGGCGGCGGACGTGCGCAAGACGCTGACGCCCTTCTGCTTCGTCTCCGGGGTGCGCGTGGACCGCGACTTCCCCGACACGCTCGCGGTGACCGTCGACGAGTACAGGCCGGTGGCGTACGTGCTCTCCGGCGACCGCTGGTTCGTCGTCGACGCCGGCGGTCACGTCATCTGCCGGGCCGCCGTGGCGGCCCGGCAGTTGACCGGGCGGCCAGGCCCTCAGCCCACGGCGGCGGAGGTCGACGCGACCGGCACCGCCGCGACGGAGCCCGGCACCGGGGTGCCGGCGCCGGGCGCCGCGACCCCTGTCTCCGGACAAGCGCTGGAGGACCGCCTGCTCGCCGGCCCCGCGAGAGCGGCACTCGCGCTGCCGCGACTGGCTGCCCCGGGGCGCATCCGTGAGGGTGCAAGCATCGGCGACCGCGGCGTCACGGAGATGCTCGGCGTGGTCGTGGCCCTGCCGCGGTCGTTGCAGCGGAGTCTGGCCACGGTGCGGAGTGAGCAGGGTCAGATCGAGCTGCAGTTCGCAGACGGGCTCGCGGTCCGGTGGGGCGACGCGGAGCGCACCCTCGCCAAGACGGTCGCCCTGCGCACCGTTCTCAGGAGGTACGCGTCCAGGGGCACGACGTGCACGTTCATGGATCTCTCGATCCCCGACAAGACGCTGGCACGACCGGTCCTCCAGTGATGCTTGAAGGACGCCTCGACCCATGGTCGAGCCCGCCGCCGGGTGTCGTGGCAGCGGGAAGGTGTTTGACACCTCCCGGAGCCGTGAGTAGGGTAATCCGATGGTCGGGTCACCACGTCCTCCCGGCCGACTCCACAGGTTGAAGATCGCTGCAAACAGGGTGGTCCGACGAGTCCGAGACGAGGTCATCGACGAACAGTCAAGGCGCACTTGAAGGTTTGTCGACGGGCGTACGGGCGGGTCTCGACCACGACAGGAGGGTCAGCACCATGATCGATGGGTCAGCGAACTATCTCGCCGTCATCAAGGTCGTGGGGGTCGGCGGCGGCGGCACGAACGCCGTCAATCGCATGGTCGACGCGGGGCTGCGCGGCGTGGAGTTCATCGCCGTCAACACCGATGCACAGGCTCTGCAGATGTGCGACGCCGACGTCAAGATCCACATCGGCAGCAAGATCACGCGCGGCCTCGGAGCGGGCGCCAACCCGACGATCGGCTACCAGGCCGCCACGGAGAGCAAGGACGAGTTGCGCGATGCGCTCAAGGGCGCGGACATGGTCTTCGTCACCGCCGGCAAGGGCGGCGGCACCGGCACTGGGGCGGCCCCCGTCATCGCCGAGCTGGCCAAGGAACTCTCGGCGCTGACGGTGGGTGTCGTCACGCGTCCCTTCGCCTTCGAGGGCAAGCGCAGGGCACGGCAGGCCGAGGACGGCATCGCCAGCCTGCGCGAGAAGGTCGACACGCTGATCATCATCCCCAACGACCGCCTTCTCCAAGTGGTGGAGCGGCGCACCTCGGTGATCGAGGCGTTCAAGGTCGCCGACGACGTGCTCCGACAGGGCGTGCAGGGCATCACGGACCTCATCACGGTGCCCGGCCTCATCAACCTCGACTTCGCCGACGTGCGCACCATCATGAGGGACGCAGGGTCGGCGCTCATGGGCATCGGCGTGGCCGGCGGCGAGAACCGCGCCGTCGAGGCGGCGCGGGCCGCGGTCAGCTCGCCGCTGCTCGAGGCCAGCGTGGAGGGCGCCCGCGGCATCCTGCTCAACATCACCGGTGGCAACGACCTCGGGTTGTTCGAGATCAACGAGGCGGCGGAGATCATCAGCAGCGCCGCCGACGCCGACTCCAACATCATCTTCGGCGCCGTGATCGACCCGTCGCTGGGCGACGAGGTACGGGTCACGGTGATCGCCACGGGGTTCGACCGGCCGACGTCCGGCGAGCAGCCGCCTCATGAGGAGCCTGTCCGGGAGCGCGAGCCCAAGGGGACGCCGCTGTTCGGCCAGGAGGCCAAGCCGTCGTTCGACGTCGACGACGACGTCCTCGACATCCCGAGCTTCCTCAAGGACCGCTGAGCGCCGGCGTGCCACCGTCCCTGACGCCGCGTCTGCAGGAGCGCGGGTGGGTGAGTTGCGGCTCCAGGACGCGTCCGATACGCTCTACCGCCGTCGCCAGCGAACCTGAGGTCGCGCACACTCCGTGACACCACAGACCATCACATGGGCCATCTGGGCGGTCGCCATCGCGGCGGCGATGTTCGCCGCCTTCAGGCTCCGCAACAACTGGCTGATCTTCGCCATGATGGCGTGTCTCGTGGCGGCGTCGGTCTACTGGATCGTCCCGCCGGGGGTCAAGACGCACCTCGGCCTCGACCTCCAGGGCGGCCTGCAGGTCGTCTACGCGGCGCGGACCGCCGACGGCAAGGCGCCGACCACCGCGCAGCTCGACCAGACCATCGGCATCCTCGACCGCCGCGTCAACGGGCTGGGCGTCACCGAGTCGCAGATCCAGCGGCAGGGCAGCGACCAGATCTCGGTGGCGCTGCCCGGTATCACCGACGCCGAGCAGGCGCTCTCCGTGATCGGCAAGACCGCCCAGCTGCAGTTCTTCAAGGACGACCCCGCGGCGCGGCCGGTCGGTCCGGTGGAGAGCAAAGAGGCCGCGCTCAAGCAGCTCAAGCGCTCGGGCGCCTCGCGGGCGGAGATCGAGCAGCTCCGCACCGAGGGCAGCTCGGAGGAGCACACGCTCGTCCAGCGTCCCGAGGACCCGGAGCTCGGCTTCCCCGAGCAGTGGTACGTCTACAAGCTCCCGCCGGCGATGACCGGGGCCGCCATCAAGAGCGCCCGCGCGGGGTTCGGGCAGGACGGCAAGCCGAACGTCCTCATCGACTTCACCGGCGAGGGGAGCAAGACGTTCCAGACCATCACCCGCGAGCTCTTCCGTACGGGCCTGCTCAAGCAGCAGCCGCAGACGTTCGCCATCGTCCTCGACGGGGTGATGGAGTCGGACCCGATGATCGACTACACGAAGCCCGAGCTGCGCGACGGCATCAGCGGAGGGGCGGAGATCAGCGGCGGCAGCATGACCGTCCAGGAGTCCAAGGACCTCGCCTTCGTGCTCAACACCGGCGCCCTGCCGGTCAAGCTCGAGGTCGCCTACCAGGAGGAGGTCTCGGCCACGCTGGGCAAGGACTCGCTCAGGCAGGGCCTCATCGCCGGCCTCGTCGGCCTCGGCCTCGTGCTGGCCTACATGCTCGTGTTCTACCGCTTCCTCGGCCTCGTCGCCGACCTGGCGCTGCTCGTCTACGCCGTCCTGCTGTGGGGCCTGTTCAACCTGATCCCGGTGACGCTCACCCTGCCCGGCATCGCCGGCATGATCCTCACCATCGGCGTCGCCGTCGACGCCAACGTGGTCATCTTCGAGCGCATCAAGGAGGAGGTGCGGCAGGGCAAGACGGTGCGTTCCGCGGTGAACTCCGGGTACGCGCGCGGCTTCCGCACCATCCTCGACGCCAACGTGCTCACGATCCTCACCGCCCTGATGCTGTTCCTGTTCGCGACCGCCGGCCCCAAGGGTTTCGCCCTCACCCTGATGATGGGCGTTCTGATGAGCATGCTCACCGCGGTCCTGTTCACGCGCGCCATGCTCGGCGTGTTGTCCGGGTTCTCCTTCTTCAACAAGCCGTCCCTGATGGGGGTCAAGGCAGACCAGATCGACGTCCAGACGGCGGCGGACCAGTCGCGCACGGCTGCGTCGCGCCGCCGCCGCGCCGGTCAGCCGGCGGGCGAGCCCGTGCCGGCCTCCGCCGGCGGTTCGGCGGCCGGCGCCGCGGCGCCGGCGAAGCCCGCCGGTCAGCGCGGGCAGGGCGGCCGTCGTCCCTCCACCAGCCGCAAGCGCAAGAAGCGCAGGTGACACGTGAGCCTCCTCCGTCGCATCTACTCGTTCGACTACATGGGCCACAAGTACTGGTGGTTCGCCCTCTCCGGCACGATCATCGTCGCCGGCCTCATCAGCCTGTTCGTCAAGGGCGGCGGCAACCCGGTGCACGGCCTCAACTACGGGCTGGAGTTCAAGGAGGGCACCCGCATCTCGGTGGCGTTCGAGCAGGCGCCTTCGCTGGCCGACGTGCGCGCGGCGGTCACGAAGGCCGGGCACGGCGAGGCGCAGATACAGCAGACGGGGAGCGCCGCCGACACCGGTGCGCCCGGCTTCCAGATCCAGACCGAGATGCTCGACGTCGAGCAGCAGAACGCCCTCAAGGCGGCGCTCGCCGAGAGGTTCGGGCTGGCCTCGGCGGACGGCAAGGAAGTATGGAGTCTCGAGACCGTGAGCGCCTCGTTCGGGAGGCAGGTGGTGACCTCCTCGCTCAAGGCGGTGGCTCTGGCCCTGCTGCTGATCATGATCTACGTCACCTTCCGCTTCCAGTGGAAGTCCGCCATCGGGGCGATCACGGCCGAGATCCACGACCTGCTGCTCGTGATCGGCGTGTACTCGCTCACCGGCCGCGAGGTCACCACGGCCACCATCGCGGCCGTCCTCACCATCCTGGGGTACTCGCTCTACGACACGGTGATCGTCTTCGACCGTATCCGCGAGAACGAGCCGCGGTACGGCCGCATGCCGTACGGCGACTTGGTCAACCTGTCCATCTGGGGGACACTCACCCGGTCGATCAACACCATGACGACCACGCTGCTGCCGGTCATCTGCCTGTTGCTCTTCGGCGGCGCGACGCTCAAGGACTTCGCCTTCGCGCTGCTGGTCGGGATCATCTCGGGCGCCTACTCGTCCATCTTCGTGGCGCCCTCGGTGCTCACGGTGCTCAAGGAGCGCGAGCCGCGCTACCAGAAGCTCAAGGCGGCGGCCCGCGCCGGCGAGGTCTGAGCGGGCGGGCGTCTCCACCTTCGCCTGACGCCCCCTCGAGCGCCGCTCGAGCGTCCCGGGCGATCACTCAAGCTTGCCGAGAGCCTCACCCGCGAACCTCCCGATACTGCCGCGAGAGCGCTTTACTTCCGGGGCGGCTTGACCTAGCGTCGGTCGGGCTCCCATCCGGGAGCGTGCTCACGGTACTGCAGGCCGGCCCGCCTCCGGCGACGGGTCCTGCCTCGCGCGGACGGACGGGGAGGAGCGTGGTGACGACTCCGGCGAAAGGGACGCACGACGAGAGGAAGCGGCCCAGGCTGCACGTCTCGCCGGCTGTGGACGGGCGGCCGGCGGTGCTGACGCTCCAGGGCGAGTTCGACCTCGACAGCGTGACGGAGACGGACCGCTTCCTGCGGCGCGCCCTCGGCCCCCTGTACGAGCAGGAGTCGCTGGTGATCGACCTCAGCGGCGCGACGTTCGTGGACTCCGGCTTCATCGCCTTCCTGGCGCGGCTGGCGGCGACGCAGCGCGCCGAGCGGCGGGAGCTCCTGCTGGTGCGTCCGCGCGGGCAGGTGCGCCGGTTGTTCGGGATGGTCGGGCTGGCCAACGTGGTGCCGGTGTTCGAGTCGATCGAGACGGCGGTGGACAGCCTCATGCGCGGCGGGAGACCGGTGATCCCTCCCGTCTTCCGGCCTGCCGGCCTGTAGTCGGGGGAGCGTCCGGGCGGCTCAGCTGGCGCGCCGGATAGGCGTCGCCTCGGTCTGCGCCCTGCGCGCCTCCATGACGCGGGCCTGGAAGGCCCTCATGCGGCAGGCGTCACTGCAGTACTTCCTGGCGGGATTGGTCGTGGTGAACTCGCGGCCGCACAGGTCGAAGGCGCAGCGACGCGCCATCTCCTCCCGCTGGGCCGCTTTGCGCGCGCCGTGGTGACGCTCTTCCTGCCACGCGCCGCCGTGCAGCGCGCAGACGTCGGACGGGTTGTACGCCGAGAGCCGCGTACCGCAGCCTTTGACTGCGCAGATCCGTCCCACCCCGTACGTCCTGGGCTTGAGCATGGCGCCCGTCACGCTGTGGAGCCTCCCGCCCCGTACCGTCCTGGTGCTGCGGAGTTCCATCTTCTCGCCCTCGGCGCCCGTCGCCGCTGGTGCGACGGCCGCCACTCGTGGACGGCGGCGGTCGGTTACGTCGACGCCGCCTTGAGGGCCTCGCCCCGGCTGGGGAAGATCCCGAAGATCCGGTCGAGGCCGGTGATCTCGAAGATCCGGATGATGCTCTCGTCGGTGCATACGATGTCGAGGTTGCCGTTGCGCGGCCGCACGCGCTTGGCGCCGCTCACGAGCACCCCCAGCGCGGTGGAGTCGATGAAAGTGACGGCGGACAGATCGACGATCACCCGGGTCGCGCCCCCCTCGATGCCGTTGACCAGCACCTCCTTGAACTCCGGGGCGGAGTAGATGTCGATCTCGCCTTCGAGGATCACGACCCCGACGTCGTCGGCGGTGGCCTCGTAATCGACGCGGAACTGCGGCTTGTCCTCCATGCGCGCCTCCTCTCCTGCACGTGAGCGCAGCCGTCCCCGGCTCCGATGGCTGTGTCCCGATGGTTTCCGTGCACGAGGCGCGCCAAACCCCGAAGGGGGCGGGCGGACGCGTGCGAAGAGCTTCAGTCCGGGGCCGTCGGCAGAAGGCGTTCCGGGGTGACGACGCCCTCCACGGCGTAGGCGGCGATCATACGGTCGGTGATCCACTCCACCGGGGCGCGGTCGTCGGTCCAGGGGGTCGTCGCCGGGTGCGCCTCGCGCAGGTCGCGGGCGAAGAGGCGCGTCAGGGGGAGGAGGTCGGGCGGCGCCGCCGCCAGGCGGGCGACGATCTCGGTCCGTGGGAGCGGCGCGGTGAGGCCCACCACGAACTGGTTGAAGCGCAGCGCCTGCCAGGTGAGCACCTGGGGGAACTCGCTCCGCAGTGTGCCGGCGACGGCGGCCGCGAGGCGGTCGTCGCCGGGCACCGTGGAGACGTTGAGGGCGACGATCCCCCCCGGCGCGAGCCGCTCGCGGCAGAGCCGGAAGAACTCGCGCGTCGCGAGGTAGAAGGGCACGTACGGCTGACGGTAGGCGTCGATCATGATCAGGTCGTAGCGCGCCTCCGTCTGCCGGAGGAAGGGCCGTGCGTCGGCGGTGTGTGTGGTGAGGCGCGGGTTGTCGCCGAGACCGAACCAGCGTCGTCCCACGGCGGTGACGGCGGGGTCCAGTTCGACGCCGTCGATGGAGGCGCCGGGATAGTAGAGGCCGAAGGAGCGCGCCGTGGTGCCGGCGGCGTTGCCGAGCGTCGCGGCGCGCCGCGGCTCGCGTCCGAGCAGCGGCGGCGCGGCGAGGAACATGTCCCACTCGCCGCCGGTGAGCGGCGTCCCGGGGCGCCACTCGGAGTGCACGGCGTACCCCTCGTTGAGGTAGAGACGCCGGCTCTCGCCTGAGCGCACCACCTGGATGAACTGGTAGCGGGACTCCTCCTCGTGCAGCAGGCCGGGCCGGTCCTTGACGGCGCCCGGTGGGATCAGGAGGAGCGCGGCGAGGGCGGCCGTCAGTGCCGCGGCGGCGAGCAGCCGGCGGCCCGCCAGCAGCGGCAGGCAGGAGGCGGCGATCACGGCCGCCGCCGCGAGCAGCGTGCGCTGCGTCCCGAGCAGCGGGATCGTGAGTAGCGCGGGGGCGAACGTGCCGATCAGGCTGCCGGCCGTGGAGAGCGCGAACACGCGCCCGGCGACCCGGCCGGCGTCCTCCACGCCGGTCGCCGCCAGGCGGACGGCGAACGGCGTCACCATGCCGAGCAGCACGACGGGGGGCGCGAAGAGCGCCAGCGACGCCGCGAACGAGCCCACGACCGCCCCCGTCGAGAGTGTGTCTACCCCTTTCACGGAGAGGTCGAGGAACGGACCGGCCACGAACGGGATCCCGGCCACCCAGGTCGCGGCGGCCAGGACGACCCCGGCGAGCAGCCCGGAGGAAGGGCGCCGGTCGACCAGACGGCCGCCGAGCCAGTAGCCCAGGGAGAGGGAGGCGAGGATGAGTCCGATGATGTTGGCCCAGACCACCGTGGACGAGCCGTAGTACGGGGCGAGCAGCCGGGAAGCGCAGATCTCCGTCGCCATGGAGCCGATGCCGGC
>JAAYBE010000136.1 GCA_012719015.1 Actinomycetota bacterium | reverse complement strand
TCCGTGAGCGGCACGCGCGCGGGACAGGCGGCATCGCAGGCCCCGCAGAGCGTCGACGCGAAGGGGAGGTGGGCGTGACCGTCGAGGCCGTCGAGCAGGGGCGTGATCACGGCGCCGATGGGCCCGCTGTAGACGGACTGGTAGGCGTGGCCGCCGATCGTCCGATACACCGGGCACGTATCGGCGCAACACCCGCAGCGGATGCAGGTGAGGGCGTTCTGATACTTGGTGCCCAGCAGCGCGGAGCGGCCGTTGTCCACGATCACCACGTGCAGTTCGTCGGGTCCGTCGACGTCGGCGCTGCGGCGCGGGCCGGTGATCGCCGAGACGTAGGTCGTGGCCCTCTCCCCGGTCCCCGCCCGCGTGAGCATGGTCAGGACCGGCGCCAGGTTGGGCCAATCCGGCACCAGGCGCTCGATGCCCATGACGGCGATGTGGGTCCGGGGCAGGGTGGTGGACATGCGGCCGTTGCCCTCGTTCGTGACCAGCACCACGGTCCCGGTCGCGGCGACGCCCAGGTTGACGCCCGAGATCCCGACGTCGGCGGTGAGGAACCTGTCGCGCAGCACCCGGCGGGCGAACGCCGCCAGCGCCTCCACGTCGTCCGGCAGTTCCTCGCCGGCGACCTCGGAGAACAGGGCGCGGATCTCCGGCAGCCGCTTGTGCAGGGCCGGTCCCGTGATGTGATAGGGCGGCTCCCCGCTCAGCTGCACGATGTACTCGCCGAGGTCCGTCTCGACGACCTCCACGCCCATCTCTTCGAGGGCGGGGTTCAACCCGATCTCGGCCGTCACCATGGACTTGGCCTTGACGACGCGGCGCGCGCCCCTGGCGCGCACGATCGCGGCGATGTGCTCACGCGCCTCCGTCGCCGTGGCGGCCAGGAACACCTCTCCGCCGGCCTCCTGCACCTTGTCGACGAACTGCACGAGATACTCGTCGAGGTGGGCCACCGTGTGCCGGCGGACGGCGGCGACCGCGTCACGCCACGCCTCGGGGGCGCCCAGTTCGGCCATCGCGGCGTCGCGCCAGCGCTTGGCGTCCAGCTGATAGTCGTGCAGCCAGCGCTGGAGGTCCTCGTCCCCGGTCGTCAGGGCGACGAGAGCGTCGAAGCCGGCCGGGGTGGCGGTCATCCCTGCCACCCTTCGGCCAGGATCTCGGCCAGGTGCTTGACCCGCATCCGCGCGCCGCGCCGTCGCAGCCTGCCGCCGATGTTCATGAGGCAGCTCATGTCGAGGCCCGTGAGCACCTCCGCCCCGGTCTCCAGGACCGCGTCGACCTTGTCGTCGACCAGAGAGGCTGAGATCGGCGCCATCTTGAGGGCGAAGGTACCGCCGAACCCGCAGCATTCGTCGGCCCGCGCCAGCGGTACGTACTCGAGGCCCTCGACCATGCCCAGCAGCCGCTCAGGTTGATCCTTGACGCCCAGCATCCGCAGCGTATGGCACGAATGGTGCAGGGTCACGCGGGCGTCGTATCGCGCGGGGAGTCGGTCGACGTTGAGCACATCTGTGAGAAACTGGGAGAACTCGTAGGTCCGCTCCGCCAGAGCGCCGGCGTCGGCCTCCAGCGCCGACCCTGCGAAGAGGCCGGGATAGTGGTGGCACACCATCGCCGCACAGGAGCCCGAGATGGAGACCACATGTTCGCTGGCGGCGAAGGCGCGCAGGTAGGCCTCCGCCGAACGCCGCGCCTCCGCGCGGTAGCCGCTGTTGAAGGCCGCCTGGCCGCAG
>JAAYBE010000017.1 GCA_012719015.1 Actinomycetota bacterium | reverse complement strand
TGCACCATCTGCGCCGACCCGCGGCGCGACCCGCGGCTGCTCTGCGTGGTGGAGCAACCGTTCGACGTGATCACCATCGAGCGCACACGCGAGTTCCGCGGGTACTACCACGTCCTCGGCGGCGCACTCAGCCCCATCGACGGCGTGGACCCCGAGGATCTGCACATGACCGAGCTCCTCGCGCGCGTGGACGACTCCGTGGACGAGGTGATCGTGGCGACCAACCCGACGATGACCGGCGAGGCGACGGCGATGTACGTCGCCGACCTGCTGCCGGCCCGCGTGCGCGTCACGCGGCTGGCCAGCGGCCTGCCGGTGGGCGGGGACCTCGAATACGCCGACGAGCTGACACTGGGCCGCGCCCTCGCGGGGCGCCGCGACGTGCGGCAGGGAGAGGAGTGACGATGACGACGAAGTCCGGCACGCAGAAGGTGGAGGCGCCCCCCGCCCTCACCGAGATCCGCTGGCACGGGCGCGGCGGGCAGGGCGCAGTGACCGCCGCCAAGCTGGTCGCCGAGCTGGCGCTCGGCCAGGGCAAGTTCTTCCAGGCGTTCCCGGAGTACGGACCCGAGCGTTCGGGCGCGCCGATCGTCGCCTTCACGCGCGTCAGCGACGCCCCCATCCAGGTCTACTCCGGGGTCGAGCACCCGCAGATCGTGGTCGTGCTCGACCCGTCGTTGCTCAGCATCGTCAACGTCACGGCCGGAGCGCCGGACGACGCCATCGTGCTGGTCAACAGCGAGATGTCGCCGGCCGAACTGCGCAGGCACTACGGCCTCGAGGGATTCGCGTACTACACCGTGGCCGCCACACGCATCGCCGTGGAGACCATCAAGCGCCCCATCCCCAACACGCCGATGGTGGGCGCGCTCACCCGTATCACCGGGCTCTTCCCGATCGACGACGTCGTCGCGTTCCTGCGCGAGGACTTCGGCAAGAAGTTCCCGCCGAAGGTCGTGGAGGGCAACATCGCCGCCATCACGCGGAGCTACGAGGAGGTCCAGGCCGAATGACCGTGGACAAGAAGGCGGGCGCCAAGCGGCCGGCGCCGCCGAAGAAGCGCGCCGCGCGCAGGACCCCGGCGAAGAAGAAGCCCTCCTGGGACATCAGCGACATCGACCAGTGGGGCCCGGAGCGCCACGAGCTGGGCGCGACCATCGTCGAGGCCGGCAACTCCGTCTACAACGAGACCGGCGGCTGGCGCTCGATGGTCCCCGAGATCGACGTCGCCAAGTGCGACGGTTGCATGCTCTGTTACTTCTACTGCCCCGATGCCTCGATCATCGTCGAGGACAACAAGGCGACCGGCATCGACCTCGAGCACTGCAAGGGCTGCGGCATCTGCGCCCGGGAGTGCCCGACCAAGGCCATCGTCATGAAGATCGACGTGAAGGAGTGACCATGGCCGTCACCCAGCCCGAGATCCTCGCCGTCACCGGGAACGAGGCCGTCGCCGAGGCGATGGGCCAGATCGATCCCGACGTCGTCTGCGCCTACCCCATCACCCCCCAGACCGAGGTCGTCCAGCTGTACGCGCAGATGGTCGCCGACGGCAGGGTGAGCACCGAGTTCGTCACCGTCGAGAGCGAGCACAGCGCGATGAGCGCCGTGATCGGCTCGGCGGCCGGAGGAGCGCGGACGATGACGGCGACCTCCTCGCAGGGCTTCGCCCTCATGTGGGAGGTCCTCTTCGTCGCCGCGAGCTACCGGCTGCCGGTGGTCATGACCACGGTCAACCGCGCGCTCAGCGGCCCCATCAACATCCACTGCGACCACAGCGACACCATGGGCGGCCGCGACACCGGCTGGATCCAGCTCTACGGCGAGAACCACCAGGAGGCCTACGACAACTGCATCCAGGGCGTCCGCATCGCCGAGCACATGGACGTGCGCCTGCCGGTGATGCACATGTACGACGGCTACGTCATCAGCGGCGCCATCGGCCCCCTGCAGATGCTCACCAAGGAGCAGGTCCAGGCCTTCGTCGGTCCGTACCGGGCGGTCAATCCCATGCTCGACACGAAGAACCCGGTCACGGTGGGTCCCTTCGACGGCCTCCACGGCTGGTACTTCGAGCACAAGGTGGCGCAGAACCGGGCCATGGACCGCGCCTTCAAGGTCATCCAGGACGCCGCCGACGAGTACGCGGAGCTGAGCGGCCGCAGGTACGGGCTGCTCGACCCGTACCGCCTCGACGACGCCGAGATCGCCATCGTCGTGGTCGGATCCACGGCGGGCACCACCCGCATGATCGTCGACAAGCTCCGCGACAGGGGTGTCAAGGCCGGCATGGTCCGCGTGCGCGTGTTCCGGCCGTTCCCGCACAAGGAGTTCGCGCAGGCGCTCCAGCACGTCAAGGTGGTGGGCGTCATGGACCGTGCCGACTCGTTCGGCGCCCAGGGCGGCCCTGTGTTCATGGAGATCAGGAGCGCCCTTTACGACTGCGACCCGCGCCCCCAGGTGCTGCCGTTCATCTACGGCCTCGGCGGGCGCGACATCTTCCCCGACAACATCGAGCAGGCGTTCGCCGAGCTCGAAGAGGCTGCGCGGAGCAAGGGACGCGCGTCCACCGGACGTCGTTACCTCAACCTGCGCAAGGACTGAGGTGGCACGCATGCGGAGACGCTCACGCGGGGGTACCGCGACCGAGCCCAGAGGCTCTGCTCTGTACGAGGTCCTCAAGGGGATCGACTTCGAGCGGCGCGAACTCCTCGACAAACCGCGCGGCGTGGGTCTGTTCGACCTCGTCAAGGACAAGGGGGGCTCGTACAGGTGTTACGCCTGCACCCTCTGCGAGCGCACCTGCCCCGTGGACTGCATCGAGATCGACTACTGCCCGGAGTTCGAGGAGCTCCCCTTCGACCTCGAGGCTGAGCGCGCCGCGGCGTTGGCCACCCTGCCGGGTGAGTCCTGCGGCGCCAACTCGGCCTGCGTGGTCGGCGAACAACCCGCCGGCTTCGTGCCCGAGATCGATATGAAGAAGTTCGACGCGGTCGTCGCGGGCATCCGCTCCGGCACGGGCCTGGTCCAGGCCCTGCACTCCACGCAGGAGGCCTACGGCTACCTGCCGAGGGTCGCGCTCGAGAACATCGCCGGGGAGATGGGTCTGCCGCTCTCGCGCGTGTTCGGCGTGGCCAGCTTCTACGGCCAGTTCCGCCTCGTGCCCGTCGGTAAACACGTGATCGACGTCTGCATGGGCACCGCCTGCCACGTGGCCGGCGCCCCGCTCGTGGTCGAGGCGTTCAGCCAGGAGCTCGAGATCCCGGTCGGCGGCACCACCCCCGACGGGCTCTTCACGCTCCAGACCGTCAACTGCGTCGGCTCGTGCGCGCTGGCCCCGGTGGTACGGCTCGGCGACGACGAGACCATCGGCCGGGTGGGACCCAACGAGGCGCGCAGGCTCGTGCGCCGACTCCGCAAGGCGGAGGTGCCGGCATGAGCGCCCGTCGCACCAACGGCCGTGAACCGGCCGACGCAGGCGCCGCCCGGCGCTCCGGCGACGCCTCGCGCACCAGGCGCGCCGGCAGGATCCGGAGGGCCTTCAAGGCGGCGTTCGACGCCGGCGCCTACATCGCCGACGACGGCAAGGCCGAGATCCGCGTCTGCGCCGGGACCGCGTGTCACGCGTCGGGCCGGGCGGCCCTGCGCACGGCGATCGACAAGGCGCTGGCCGACCGCGGCCTGACCGACAAGGTCGCCGTGGTCGAGACCGGCTGCCACGGCTTCTGCGAGGAGGGACCCATCGTGGTGGTCCGCCCGCAGGGCCTGTTCTACCCACGCCTCACACCCAAGGACGTGGACGAGATCATCGCCACGAGCGTCGTGAGCGACGGCATCGTCGAGCGGCTGCTCTACAAGGACCCGGCCACCGGGGAGCCCGTCGCCCATGAGGCCGAGATCCCCTTCTACAAGCTCCAGGAGCGCGTCGTCCTGGCGCTGAACGGCAAGATCGACCCCTACTCCATCGACGACTACCTCGCCCACGGCGGCTACGCGGCACTGGCCAGGGTGCTCGAGGACGACGATCCCATGGCGGTCATCGACGAGGTCGAGGCCGCCGGCCTCCGCGGCCGCGGCGGCGCCGGCTTCCCCGCCGGCCGCAAGTGGCGCTTCTGCCGCGGCAACCCCGGCGACGTGCACTACATCATCTGTAACGCCGACGAGGGTGACCCGGGCGCGTTCATGGACCGCTCGGTGCTCGAGGGCAACCCGCACAGCGTGATCGAGGGCATGACCATCGCCGCCTTCGCGATCGGCGCCCAGAGCGGACCCGTGGAGGGGTACGTGTACGTGCGTCACGAGTACCCGTTCGCGGTACAGCGCCTGCGCGCGGCACTCACGCAGGCGCGCGAACGCGGCCTGCTCGGCGAGGACATCCTCGGCAGCGGCTTCAGCTTCGACATCCGCATCAACCAGGGCGCCGGCGCGTTCGTCTGCGGCGAGTCGACGGCGCTGACCGCCTCCATCGAGGGGCACCGCGGCATGCCGCGCGGCAAGCACATCCGCACCGTCGCCCAGGGCCTCTGGGGACAGCCGACCAACCTGAACAACGTCGAGACCTACGCCAACGTCCCGTGGATCGTCAACCACGGCGCCGAGGCGTTCGCCGCGCGCGGCACCGCCACCAGCAAAGGCACCAAGATCTTCAGCCTCACCGGCAAGGTCGTGAACGGCGGCCTCATCGAGGTCCCCATGGGGGCGACGCTCCGCCACGTCATCTTCGACATCGGCGGCGGCATGCTGCCCGGCCGCGAGTTCAAGGCCGTGCAGCTCGGCGGGCCGTCCGGCGGCTGCCTGCCCGCCGCGCTGCTCGACGACCCCATCGACTTCGAGAGCCTCATGGCCGCCGGCTCCATGATGGGCTCCGGCGGCATGGTGGTCGTCGACGACACCACCTGCATGGTCGACTTCGTCAAGTTCTTCCTCAAGTTCACCGCCGAGGAGAGCTGCGGCAAGTGCGTGCCCTGCAGGATCGGCAGCCAGCGCCTGCTCGAGATCCTCGAGCGCATCAGCGACGGCGAGGGCACGCTCGACGACCTCGAGCGCCTCGAGACGCTGAGCGAGGACATCATCGAGGGCTCGCTCTGCCAGCTCGGCGGCAGCGCGCCCAACCCCGTGCTCAGCGCGCTCCGCTACTTCCGTGACGAGATCGAGGCGCACATCGTCGAGCATCGCTGCCCGGCCAGGGTGTGCCGCCCGCTCATCCAGTACACCATCGACCCGGACGCCTGCACCGGCTGCCACGTCTGCTTCGCGGCCTGCCCGACGGACGCGATCAGCGGCGAGCGCAAGCAGGCGCACGTGATCGACCAGAAGCTCTGCATCAAGTGCGACACCTGCCGGCAGGTGTGCAAGTTCGACGCCATCCCCGTCGTCGATGCGCGACCGGCGCTGGCCGAAGGGAGGCAACGATGAGCCCGCGCACCAGGGCCGCCGTGCAGCTCACCGTCGACGGCCGTCAGGTCACGGCCCGCGAGGGCGAGACAGTGCTCGACGTGGCGCGCCGTGAGGGCATCGACATCCCCGCCCTCTGCCACCAGGAGGACATGGCCGCGTGGGGCGCCTGTCGTCTCTGCCTGGTCGAGATCGAAGGGGTCGACAAGCTCCAGGCGGCCTGCACCACGTGGGTCCGGGACGGCATGGTCGCCAAGACCGATACGAAACGGGTGCGCGCGCGGCGGGAGAGCTACCTCAAGATGTACCTCTCCGACCACAACGCCTACTGCGAGGCACCGTGCTCACATGCCTGCCCCACGCACATCGACGTGCCGGCGTACATGGCGGCTCTCGCCGCCGGCGACGCCGCCGGCGCCGCCGCCATCGTACGGGAGGAGCTGCCCTTCCCCGGCATCCTCGGCCGTGTGTGCCCGCGCTACTGCGAGCCGGTGTGCCGCCGTGGCGACGTCGACGAGCCGATCGCCATCTGCGCCCTGCACCGGGCGGCCGCCGACCACAGCGACACGCTGCTGGTGCCGGGCGTGCCGACCGGTCGCCGGGTGGCGGTCATCGGCGCCGGCCCGGCCGGCCTGACCGCCGCCTGGTTCCTGACCCAGAGCGGCCACGAGGTCACCCTCTACGACGCCAACGCGGAGCCCGGCGGCACGCTCCGTTACGGCATCCCCGAGTTCCGCCTCCCGGCGAAGGTCGTGGAGAAGGAGCTCGCCCCGCTGTGGGAGGCCGGGGTGCGTTTCGTCGGTGAGTCCGAGCTCGGTTACGAGGTCGACCCCGACGGCCTGCTCGATGCCGGGTTCGACGCGGTGATCATCAGCGTCGGCACCTGGGAGGAGCCGCGCCGCGTGCTGCCCGGGGACGAGGCCGCCGTCAACGGGCGCGAGCTGCTCAAGCGGGTGCGCGAGGGTCGCGCCGTCAAGTTCACCCAGAAGGTCGCCGTGATCGGCGACGGCATCACCGCCCTCGACGTCGCGCGCACCGCACGGCGCAAGGGGGCGAAGGACGTCGTGGTCATCGCCCCGCACGAGGCCGACGACCTCCCGGCCGGCGCCCGTGACCTCGCCGCCGCCCGCGAGGAGGGCGTCAAGTTCGAGTTCGGCACGCTCGCCAAGAGGATCAACGGCGCGGGCGGCAAGGCCCGCGGCGTGGAGTGCGTGCGGGTCGTGCGTGAGAAGGGTCGCCGCAAGGAGGTCCGCGGATCGCGCTTCGAGCTCGCCGCGACCACCGTCGTGATGGCCACCGGCTTCTCTCCGCGCCTCGGCGACAGCGCCGAGTACCTGCCGCTGGCCGACTCGCGGCTCCTCGGCAACTACTACACCGGCCGCACCCCGGAGGAGGGCGTGTTCGCGGCCGGCGACGCCGTGACCGGCTCGCAATCGGTCATCCATGCGGTGGCCGGCGGCAAGCGCACGGCCCTGGCGGTGGACGCCTGGCTGCGCGGCGAGGACCTCGAGGAGCTGGAGGACCGGCTGGTCGTGTTCGACAGCCTGCCGTACCTCGCCCAGCTGCGCGACGAGGACCAGCTCGGCGCGCTCGGCGCACGCCTCGCCGAGCGCAGTCCGGTGTGGCTCAAGATGGGCGCGAGCGCCGAGCCGGCCCCTCGCGCCACCATGCCCAAGGTCGGCCGACAACGACGTCTCACGGCCGTCGACCTCGAGGTCGAGAAGGGCTACAGCCTCGCCGCCGCCCGCGCCGAGGCCCAGCGCTGCCTGCAGTGCGAGTGCCCCAGCAACGGCGCCTGCGACCTGCAGAGGCTGGGCGTGGAGTACGACGTGACCGCCAACGACCTGGTGGTGAAGGGCAACCTCGTCCGCCAGGTCGAGCCCCAGTACGAGCATCCGTTCATCCGCCGCGACATGAACCGTTGCATCGCCTGCGGCAAGTGCGTGCGCGTGTGCCGCGACGTGGCCGGCCCGGCCTGCTACGACTTCACCGGCCGGGGCTTCATGATGAACGTGGACACGCCGTACGGCGACGCCCTGCAGCTGGCCGACTGCATCAGCTGCGGGCGCTGCGTCACGGCGTGCCCCACCGGGGCGCTGACCTTCAACCAGCGCGAGCTCGCCTCGTTCAAGATCGACGAGAGCCGCTGCATCATGTGTCACGAGTGCGTGGACGTGTGTCCGGTGGACGCGCTCAAGGACACCAACCACTTCGAGGATGCGCGCGCCAAGTGGCACCAGCTGGTCATGAAAGGCTCGGAGCTCGCCGGCGGCCACCGCATGTGCGCCGGCTGCGGCGCTCCGATCGTCGCCCGCCAGGTGCTGATGGGCACCGACGACCCGGTGGTGGTCTCCGCCGCCACCGGCTGTCTCGAGGTCAGCACCACCATCTACCCGTACACCTCGTGGAAGGGCAGCTACATCCACACCGCCTTCGAGAACGCCGCGGCGACCCTCTCCGGCGTGGAGACCGCCTTCCGCGCCCTCAAGAAGAAGGGCCTCATCGAGGAGAACGTCAAGTTCATCGCCTTCGGCGGCGACGGCGGCACCTACGACATCGGCCTGCAGTCGCTCTCGGGCGCCATGGAGCGCGGCCACCAGATGCTCTACGTGTGCTACGACAACGGCGCCTACATGAACACCGGCTTCCAGCGCTCCGGGGCCACGCCGGTGGGCGCCTGGACGACCACCAGCCCGGTGGGCAAGGAGCAGGCGGGCAAGTTGCAGAACCGCAAGAACCTCACCGCGATCATGATCGCCCACGGCCTGCAGTACGTGGCCCAGGCGTCGCCGCACGACCCGCGCGACCTCGTGCGCAAGGCGGCCAAAGCCCTGGCCACGCCCGGGCCCACGTTCCTCAACATCCTGGCGCCGTGCCCCCGCGGCTGGCGCTCCGACGGCGCCGAGACCATCGACCTGGCGCGCGAGGCCGTCAACACCGGTTACTGGCCCCTGTTCGAGGTCGAGGACGGCGAGTACCGCCTGACCTACCGGCCGAGCTACAAGCGGCCGCTCATCCCCTGGCTCAAGAAGCAGGGACGCTTCGCCCACCTCTTCAAGCCCGGCAACGAGGAGACGCTGCTCGACCTCGAGGCCTGGGTGGACAGCGAATGGGACAAGCTGCTCCGCCGCTGTGGCGAGCCCAGCGAAGCCGACTGGCAGGAGTACCTCCAGTCCAGCGGCTGCCTGTTGCGGTAGACTGGGGGCGGCTACCAGCCGGACGGCGAAAGGGGCGGGCCCGAGGGCCCGCCCCTTTCGTGCCTCCGCACACGGTACAATCGCGGCACCCGACCGTGAGGAGCGCCGTGGACAGGGCCGAAGCGCGCCGCAGACGCCGGCGCAAGGGACACATCCGCCTCGCCGTCGCGATCGCGCTGCTCGTGGCGCTGGTCGTCGGCATCGGGCTGCTCGTCCGCGCCTGCGCCTGCGGCGGCGGGTCTCCGGAGCAGGCTTCCACGACCCCGCCCGCCGAAGGACAGGCCGCGGCGCCCACGGCCGAGGCGACGCAGTCGCCGAAGCCGGTCGCCAGCCTGCCGCCCCTGGTCGGCATCGGCGACACGGTGCGCTTCCAGACACCCCAGGGTGCCGTGGTCCGGGTCACCGCGAGCGACTTCGCGGACCCCGGCGAGGCGCCTGCCGGCGTCGCGGCACGCCCCGGCGAGCGCCTCGTCACCCTCACGCTGAGCGTCACGCCGGAGGGTACGGAGGGTTCCGCGCCGGTCCGCCTCCCGTTCAAGACGGCCGAGTCTTTCCTCCTGATCTCCGAGGACGAGTCCGGCGCCGTGGCCCTGCTCAAGGGACGTGGGCTGCTCGGCGCCGCCGTCCCTCCGGGGCAGACGGTCAAGACGACCCTGGCGTTCTCCGTCGGCGCCCCGAAGCCGGTCCGCTTCGTCTGCACGCCCGTGTCGGGCTCTCAGCCTCGTTCCGCCACCTGGGAGCTGGCCAGATGATCCGCGCCGCGGGGCCACCGCCACCGTCCCGGACCGGTGAGCGTCCGGACGCGACGGGGCGTCAGCGGAAGACGGCGCGCAGGTAGTAGAGCCAGAACGCCGGGATCTCGCGGGCCACGAGCGTGGGCGTCTGCGGGATCGGGCTCGACGTGCCGGCCGGCACCGTCAGGACCTCACGGCCGGCGCGCTGATACGCCAGCTTGACGCGCGGCAGATGGTAGAACTGGCTCACGGCGAGGACACGTGTCCAGCCGCGCTCGTCGAAGATGGGCGCCGTGTCGGCCACCGTCGCGTCGGTGTTCACCCCGGCTGAGTCCACCACGATGCGCTCCGCCGGCACGCCCGCCGCCACGGCCATGTCGCGCATCACCTCGGCCTCGTCGTAGCCGCTGTCGCCCACCGCCCCCGAGACGACCACGTACCGGGCCAGGCCCTGCTGGTGGAGTTCGACCGCCGTGGCCATGCGGTCCTTGAGGGACGTGGAGGGACGGCCGTCCTCGTGCACCTGGGCGCCGAAGACGACCACGGCGTCGGCCGGACGCCGGTAGTCGGAGCGGCCGAAGAAGAGCACCTGCGCGAGGGGGAAGACCAGTACGCAGACGGCGGCGGTCACCACGAGGACGACCGCCGCGGGGAGACGGCGCGGCGGAGGACGGAGCGCGGCCCAGGCGACGAACCCGAGCGCCGCGGCGACGACGAACGACAGCGGGACGGGCACGCCGGGATGGAGCTGCCCGTCGCGCCAGGCGAGGTAGAAGTCGACGCCGTTCCAGACGGTGACGGCGGCGAAGGCCAGGACGAGCCCGACGGTGACCCCGCGGCGCCAGGGCCCCATCCGCGGGGCGAGCGCGTAGCCGAGCAGGGCCGCGGCCACGAACACGAGCAGAACGGCCTCGAGCGCACGACCGACGACGGGGACGGCGACCCACCAGACGGTGAGGTCGGCGTGAGGGCGGCGCAGCGTGCCGACGACACCGGCGAGCGTGAAGCCGCCGATGAACAGGGCGCAGCCGCGGGCGACCGCGGCGACCGCCCAGCCACGCCCCGGCGACGAGCGATCGACACCGGGGTCCGTGCGCATCGTCCGCACTGTATCACCCGCGTGCCGACCCGACGCAGCCAGACCGGCCCCCGGCGCGACCGCCCTCGGCGCCGGCGCGACCGCCGGTGGGCGTCAGGCGGCCGCCGCGAGGTGTCGCTCCGCGGCGGCGGCGGCGGTGGACCCTTCGGCCACAGCCGTGGCGATCATGCGCACTTTGCCCGTGTACGACGCGTAATCGCCGACGGCGTAGACGCCCGGGATCCTCGTCTCCATGGCGGAATCGACCTCGACCCGCCGGCCGCCGAGCCCCAGTCCCCACTGCTCCGAACCGGAGAGGTCCGGCACCTGGCCGATGCTGACGAGCACGAGGTCGGCGGGCAGCTCCACGGTCGACTCGTCGGGGTGTTGGACGACGATGCTCTCGAGGCGCTCGTCGCCCCTGAGGCCGACGACCTCGCCGTTGCTGACCACCGCGATCCCGGCCTCGGAGAACCTGTCCTGGGTGTGCGCGAAGGCGCGGAACTCGTCACGCCGGCGCACCACGGTGACCTCGGCGACCTCAGCCAGCGAGAGCGCGGTGTCGAGCGCCGTGTCTCCGCCGCCGACCACGACGGCGCGCTTGGCCCGGATGTCCTCCAGAGGGGGCAGCCGGTACGCGAGCCCCCTGCCGAGGAAGCGCTCCTCGTCGTCCAGGCCGAGGCGCCGCGGCGTGAACCGGCCCAGGCCGAGAGCGAGGACGAGGGTCCGCGCCTCGTCCCGGCGCAGCGAGCCGCGGATCCGGAACGCGCCGTCCACCGGCGTCACGTCCTCGACGGCGCGCCCCTCGCGGAGCTCCGCCCCGAACCTCTCGGCCTGCTCCGCCAGCCTCAGGGCGAGCTCCCGCGACGGGAGCGACGGTTGTGCCGGGAAGTTGCTGACCGGCTTGGTGGGATACAGGTTGATCAGCTGACCTCCGAAGGCCTCGGCCTCATATACGACGGCGCCGAGACCACGGAGACCGGCGTACATGGCGGTCGCCAGCCCGGCGGGTCCCCCGCCGATGATCGCGATGTCGTAGGTGCTCATGTCGGTCCCTCCTGCGATGACCTCACACACACGGTTCCACCTTTGGAGGGCCGTCACACACGAAACGTGCACTCGACTCTCGAGGATGCAGACGACCGAGGCTCGTGATAACGTGCACAAGCGTACGCCGCCCGCACGACGCGTCGTGCGAGGAGGCGTGACGAAGCCGGTCGAGCACGGACCGGTGGAGACGGATGGGGGCGATGGAGGACGTCGCGCAAAAGAGGGACGCAGGCCGGGCCAGGGCTCGCGCAATCCCGCGCTGGCTCGCCCTGGCCGCTGCGGTGCTCGTCGGTCTTCTTCTCGGCGCCGGCGTGTTCACGCTCGCCTACGCCGGCGGTCTCTCGTACCTCAGCAACGACCCTGAGGCGTGCATCAACTGCCACATCATGAACGAGCAGTACGACGGCTGGGTCAAGGGACCCCACCGCAGCGTCGCCACCTGCAACGACTGTCACGTCCCTCACCCGCTCGTCTCCAAGTACCTCGGCAAGGCGCGCAACGGCTGGCACCACTCGAGCGCCTTCACGCTGCAGGACTTCGATGAACCGATCCGCATCAAGCCGGGCAACGCAGCGGCGCTGAGGCGCAACTGCCGCGCCTGCCACCGGGACCTCGTCGCCGACATCACCGGTCACTACGGCAGCGACGAGGAAGGCCCCGACTGCACCCACTGTCACCGTGACGTCGGCCACGGCCCGACGAGATAAGGAGGCACCGTCATGAGAGAGCGGCTGGGGCGGCTGCTGGCGAGTCCCTGGTTCTACGTCGCCACGATCGTCGTGGTCGCGGCGGCCACGATCGGGGTCATGGCGCTCGGACAGAACATCGTCGAGCGCAAGGCCGAGGGTGAGCGCGCCTACTTCGCGATCGAGGAACTCGACGAGGACTCCATCGATCCGGCCATCTGGGGGCGCAACTTCCCGCGCCAGTACGACGGCTACCGGCGCACGGTCGACACGGAGCGCACCAGGTACGGCGGCAGCGAGGCCTTCAGCAAGCTCGACGCCGACCCCCGCCTGCTCACCATCTTCGACGGGTACGCCTTCGCCATCCAGTACGACGAGGAGCGTGGCCACGCCTACAGCCTGGAGGACCAGCGGACCACCAGGAGGGTGACGGAGAAGGAGCAGCCCGGCGCCTGCCTGCACTGCCACGGCTCGGTGCTCAAGGCCTATTACGAGGCCGGGGTCGAGGCCGGCGCGCGGCCGGCCGAGGGCGCGTCGTTGCGTGACCCCGTGCGGCAGGCGGCCGTGCAGAAGGGCTTCGAGGCGGTCAACCCGATGCCCTATCTCGAGGCGACCAAGCTCGTGGAGCATCCGGTCGCCTGCATCGACTGCCATGACCCCGAGACGATGGACCTGCGCGTCACCCGACCCGCGTTCCTCGCCGGGATCCGGCGTCTTGCCGAGTCGAAGGCCGCGCTTCCGCACCTGCCCAGCATCACGCGCTGGCGCGAGGGAGACCGCGACCAGCCCTACGACCCGAACGAGGAGGCCTCGCGGCAGGAGATGCGCGCCTTCGTCTGCGGTCAGTGTCACGTGGAGTACTACTTCAAGGGCGAAGAGAAGCTGCTCACGTACCCGTGGCACGACGGCATCCGCAGCGAGGACATCGAGCGCTACTACGACACCGTGGGGTGGTCGGACTGGGAGCACGCCCAGAGCGGTGCCGGGGTGCTCAAGGCGCAGCATCCGGAATTCGAGACGTGGAACACGAGCGTGCACGCGCGGTCGTCGGTCGCCTGTGCCGATTGCCACATGCCGTACGTACGTGAGGGCGCGATGAAGGTGAGCGACCACCATGTGCGCAGCCCGCTGCTCGACGCGGAACGCGCCTGCGCGACCTGCCACGCTTACGACACCGACGAGATCGTCGCCCGCGCCGAGACGATCCAGGCGCGCTCCAAACAGCTGCTGGACACGGCGGAACAGGCGACCGTCGAGCTGATCGAGGCGATCGCGGCGGCGAAGAAGGCCGGCGCGACCGACGGACAACTCGCCGAGGCCCGCGACTTCCAGCGCAAGGCCCAGTGGCGCACCGACTTCGTGAACGCGGAGAACTCCATGGGCTTCCACTCGCCTCAGGAGACGGCGCGCAACCTCGGTCTGGCGATCGACTACGCGCGACAAGGGATGATCGCGCTCGCGTCCCTGCGCACGGCGAGATAGCCCGGCGCCGCAGAGCCGAGGGCGACGGTCTCCGCCGCCACGGCCGACACGCCGCCGGTGAGACGCGCGCCACGCACACGACGGGGTCGTCGAGCCGGCGGCGGCGCATGGTCCCGCCGGGCGTGAACGTCCGTCTGGGATCGCTGTTGGACCGGCGCCGGCCGCGTTGATACCGTCGCGTACGATGGCGACGGCCTCCGACATGCTCCCGCCCGGACTGCACGGCCTCACCACTGCCGAGGCCGACCGCCGGCGTGCGGCCGGCCACGGCAACGACGTGGAGATCAGGGCCGGGCGCACCTACGGGCGCATCGTCCGCGACAACGTCTTCAACTTCATCAACAACCTCTTCTACTTCCTCGGCGCGCTGCTGCTGGCCCTCGGCAAACCCCTGGATGCGTTCGCCGTCATGTTCGTGATCGGCGCCAACACCGTGATCAGCCTCTTCCAGGAGATCCGTGCCAAGCGGGTCATGGACCGGATGGCGATCCTCCTGCGTCCCAAGGTCAAGGTGGTACGTGACGGCAGCCTGGTCGAGCTGGACCCGTCACAGGTCGTGCGGGGCGACGTCCTGCGGCTCGAGCCCGGTGACCAGGCGGTGGTGGACGGGCCCCTGGTGGCGGGCAGCCGGATGGAGGTCGACGAGAGCCTGCTGACGGGCGAGTCGGACCTGGTGACCAAGCGGCCCGGCGACGGACTGCTGTCGGGCAGCTTCTGCATGACGGGCGGCGGCTACTACGAGGCGGAGCGCGTCGGCCTCGAGAGCTTCGCCAACAAGCTGACCGCGAAGGCCAAGGTCTTCAAGCGTGAGGTCACGCCCCTGCAGCGGCAGGTGATCCAGATCGTGCGCGCGCTGCTGATCGTCGTGGTCGTCTTCGAGGCGCTGGTCTGGATCCGCAACGTGGCCGTCGACCTGCCCTTCGTGGAGAGCGTCCGCATGTCCACCGTGATCCTGGCGTTGATCCCCAACGGACTGGTGCTGAGCATCGCCCTCACCTACGCGCTCGGCACCGTGCGCCTGCTCGGCAAGGACGTGCTCGTGCAGCAGTTCAACGCCGTGGAGAGTCTGAGCAACGTGGACGTGCTGTGCACCGACAAGACCGGGACGCTGACCTCGGGGGTCGTCACGTTCGAGGAGCTGGCGCCGCTGGGCGCCGAGGGCAGACCGGCGGGGACGGGCGCCGACGGCGCGCGCGCCGCGCGCCTGCTCGGCGCCTTCGCCGCCGGCACCACCGATGCGAACCGGACGATCGAGGCGCTGCGCCGCGCCCTGCCGGCCGAGCGCGTCCCCGCCGCGCACGAGGCCCTCTTCAGCTCCGAGCGCAAGTGGAGCGGCCTCGCCTTCGCCGACGGAGAGGCGCGCGGCACGTACGTGCTGGGCGCCCCCGAGGTGCTGGCCGCGGCGCTCGGCGACGGGACGGACTGGCGCGCGCAGGCCGACGAGTGGACGACGCGCGGCCTGCGCGTCGTGCTGTTCGCCGGCCGCGACGACGTCGCCGCCTTCGCCGCGGCGCCCGACTCGCCCCCGCAGCTCCCGGCAGGGCTCCGGGGACTCGCCCTCGTCTGCTTCAGCGACGAGCTGCGCCCCGGCGTGCGCGGGACGCTCGAGGAGTTCTCCGCGGCCGGCATCGACGTCAAGATCATCTCGGGCGACAACCCGCGGACGGTGGTCGCCCTCGCCACCCAGGCCGGCGTGCAGTCACTCCGGCGCCGCGTCGGTGTCGACGCCTACTGCGACACGCTCCCGGCGCGCCCGAAGGACGCGGCGGAGCCCCCGCCGACGGCGGCTCCCGAGGGGCCGCCGCATGAGCTCGTGGCCGTCTCCGGAGCCGAGCTCGCCGAGCTCACTCCCGACGAGTTCGCCGCCCGCGCCGACGCGGCCGGCATCTTCGGCCGCGTGACGCCCGAGCAGAAGCAGGACCTGGTCGCGGCCCTGCGCGAACGCGGGCGCTACGTCGCCATGATCGGGGACGGCGTCAACGACGTCATCGCCCTCAAGCAGGCCAACGTGGCCGTGGCCATGCAGGGCGGCAGCCAGGCCGCCCGCAGCGTCGGCGACCTCATCCTCATGAAGGACACCTTCGCGCCCCTGCCCTTCGCCTTCCGGGAGGGCCAGCGCATCGTCAACGGCATGAACGACATCCTGCGCATCTTCATGGTGCGCATCTTCTTCAAGGTCCTCATGATCGCCGTCGTGACGGGGCTGGGCGGCTTTCCCTTCGCGCCCCGGCAGTCGGCCCTGCTCTCGTGGTTCGGCGCCACGGTGCCGGCGGTGGCCTTCGCTCTCTGGTCGCGGCCGGGTCCGACCCCCAAGGTCGGGCTCTTCAAGCTCCTCGCCCGCTTCGTCGTGCCCACCACGCTGCTCATGGCCGCGTTCGCGACCGCGATCTACCTCGCCTGGGCGCTGCCGGCCAAGGCGAGCTACCTCGCTGCACATCCGGGGGCGGGAAGCCGGGAGCTGATCACCCACGCGTATCCTCCGGCGATGACCGCGCTCACCATCTTCGCGTGCCTCGCCTCGACGCTCCTGATCCTGATGATCGCGCCGCCCAACGACTGGTGGAGCGGCGGCGCGCCGGCGGAGCGCAAGGATCGACGGATGCTCGCCGTGGTGGGCTTCCTCTTCCTCTGCATGGCGGCGGTGCTCGCCGTCCCGCTCGGACGTACCCTCTTCGAGCTCACCGCCCTGCCCGTCTGGCAGTACCTCACCCTGACCGGGCTCGCCTTCGCCTGGAGCCAGCTCTGCCTGCTGGTGTGGAAGACCGGCGTCCTGGACCGCTGGCTGGGGACGGCACAGGATCCGGGCAACGAGTGCGCCAGGGCGGCGGCCCGGGCGGCCGCGGCCGAAGGGGCGGCGCTCAGCCGGCCGGAGAGCGCCCGCCGGAGCTAGACGAGGCCGGCCGACGGGCACATCGGCGCCAGGGGGCACTCGGCGCAGGCCGGCCGACGGGCGTGGCAGATGCGGCGGCCGTGCCGTACGAAGCCGACGTGCACGGCGTAGATCTGCCCCGCGTCGTCCGATCCCGCCAGCTCCGTGAGCAGCGGATGCGCCTGTTCGGCGCTCACCCTTCCGTCGATCACGCCGAGCCGCCGCGCGACGCGATGGACGTGCGTGTCCACGGGCATGACGGGCCGCGCGAGCGCGAAGAGCAGCACGCAGGCGGCCGTCTTGGGACCGACGCCGGGCAGGGCGACGAGGTACGCCTGCGCCTCCTCGTCGCTCATCCCGTCGAGCTCGCCGAGGTCCGGCGCCCCGGTCCGCCCGCTCAGAGCTTCGAGGATTCCCTTGATACGCGGCGCCTTGGTGTGCGCCAGACCGCCGAGCGCGATGGTCGCCTCGATGCGCTCGACCGGCGCGTCGCGCACGGCGGACCAGTCCGGGAACGCCTCCCTGAGCGCTGCAAACGTGCGCTCCGTGTTCACGTCCGCCGTGTTCTGGCTGAGTACGGTGAACACGAGCTCGTCGACGGGCGGGAGACGGGGCGTGAGCACGGGGCGGCCGTAGAAGTCGTCGAGGACGTCGGCCGCGCGCTTCAGTCGATCTCGAGGTGACGATCTGCCCATCGGAGGCAGTATACCGGGACGCGCTCCCCACCCGTCGGCGTGGTAGCCTCGCCGCCATGGACTCGCACGCCCAAGTCGGCCCGGAGAGGAACCCAGCGGGGGCGGCACGACCCGGACCGGGCGGCAGCGGGGCGAAGGAGCGCCACGGCTGGCGCTTCTGGATCGACCGGGGCGGCACGTTCACGGACGTGGTGGCCCGGTCGCCGGAGGGTGACCTGCACGCGGACAAGCTCCTCTCCGTCGATCCCGGCCGTTACGAGGACGCCGCCGTCGAGGGCGTGCGGCGGCTGCTCGGTCTGCACAGCGACGAGCCCATCCCCGAAGGGCTCGTCGCCGAGGTCCGCATGGGTACCACGGTGGCGACCAACGCGCTGCTGGAGCGCGAGGGCACACCGACCCTTTTCGTGACCACGCGCGGCTTCGGTGACGCGTTGCGCATCGGCTACCAGGACCGCCCCGACATCTTCGCCCTCGACATCCGCCTGCCGGCGCCGGCCTACGCGCGTGTCCTCGAGGTGGACGAACGGGTCGGCGCCGACGGGAAGGTCGTGCGGCCCCTCGACGAGCCCGGCGTGCGGCGCGGGTTCGCGGAGGCCCGCCGCGCAGGGCTCGATGCCGTCGCCATCGCCCTCATCCACGGCTACGCGTACCCGGAGCACGAGCGGCGCGTGGCGGAGCTCGCGCGTGACGCCGGT
>JAAYBE010000135.1 GCA_012719015.1 Actinomycetota bacterium | reverse complement strand
CGTTTCGAGCTGGACCAGTACATCAACCTGCGTCCCGTGCGGCTCTACCCCGGCGTCGAGACCCCGCTCAAGGACAAGGGGCCCGCGGACATCGACTACGTCGTGGTGCGCGAGAACTCCGGCGACGTGTACGCCGGCGGCGGCGGCTCCATGATGCCGGGCACGCCGCAGGAGGTGGCCGTCCAGAACATGGTCTACAGCCGCGCCCAGGTGGACCGCTGTCTGCGCTGGGCGTTCGAGTACGCGCGCCAGCACGGCAAGAGGGCGCGCGGGGTCGGCGAGGACAACACCCTCGGCCTGGTCGGCAAGACCAACGTGCTCACCTACGTCTACGACCTCTGGTTCCGCGCCTTCAACGAGATCGGCGAGGCCGAGTTCCCGGACGTGCGGCGCGAGTACTACCACGTCGACGCCACCTGCATGTGGATGGTCAAGAGCCCGGAATGGTTCGACGTGCTGGTCACCGGCAACATGTTCGGCGACATCATCACCGACCTGGGGGCGATCACCCAGGGCGGGATGGGCGTCGCCGCCGGCGGCAACATCAACCCGGACGGCGTGAGCATGTTCGAGCCCATCGGCGGCTCGGCGCCCAAATACACGGGCATGGGCGTGATCAACCCCATCGCCGCCATCGTGGCCGGCGCGATGATGCTGGACACGCTGGGCGAGTCCGCCGCCGCGGCGGACGTCGAGCGCGCCGTCACCGAGGTCACCGGCACCAGGATGAGGAGCATGGCGTCCGGCCAGATGGGCCACTCGACCGCCGAGGTCGGCGATCTCGTGGCCGAGCGGGTATGAGCCGCCGCGGGAACCGACTGGCGGCACCCGGCGGCGACGAGCCGACCGCAGCATCCCCGGCCGTCCCGGCGGCCGGGTGACACGCACCCTGAGGAGGAAGACGATGGCCCCGATCCCCGAGATGGAGTCGATCTGGATGGACGGCCGGCTGGTGCCGTGGGCCGACGCGAGGATCCACGTGCTCACGCACGCGCTGCACTACGGCTCGGGGGTCTTCGAGGGCATCCGTGCCTACAAGACGGACGAGGGTGCAGCCGTGCTGCGGCTCACCGAGCACCTCGAGCGTCTCCTGCGCTCGGCCAAGCTGTACTACATGCCGGTGCCGTACACCGTGGAGCAGCTCCACGACGCCACCTTCGAGGTGCTGCGCGGCAACAGGCTGGACGCCGGCTACATCCGCCCGCTCGTCTTCCGCGGCTACGGCGAGATGGGCCTGTTCCCGCTCGACGCCCCGGTCAACGTGGTCATCGCCGCCTGGCCGTGGGGCAGCTACCTCGGCGAGGAGGGCGTCCGCCACGGCGTGCGCGCCAAGACGAGCAGCATCCAGTCGCTCGACCATACGGCGCTGGCGCGTGCCGCCAAGGCGACGGGACAGTACCTGAACAGCATCCTCGCCAAGATCGAGGTCCTCAAGGCGGGGTACGACGAGGCCATCATGCTGACCGAGCGTGGCCACGTGGCCGAGGGCTCAGGCGAGAACGTGTTCCTGGTCCGCGACGGCGTGCTGAGCACGCCGCCGCCCAGCGACGGCGTGCTCGAGGGCATCACCCGCGACATCATCATGCGGCTCGCGCGCAGCGAGGGCATCGAGGTGCGCGAGCGGTCCATCGCCCGCAGCGACCTGGTCATCTGCGACGAGGCCTTCTACACCGGGACGGCGGCCGAGGTGGTGCCGATCCGCGAGATCGACGACCACCTCATCGGTGAGCCCGGCCCCGTCACGCGGCGCATGCAGGAGCGCTTCAAGGCCATCACCGCGGGTCGTGACGAGGAGTTCGGTCACTTCATGGAGTACGCGAGGGCGTAGGCCCCCGGCGGCGGGGAGGACCTGATGCACGACCAGCGGGTACAGCTGTACGACACGACGCTCCGCGACGGCATGCAGCAGGAGGGCATGTCGGTCTCGGTCGACGAGAAGGTGCGGATCGCGCACAAGCTGGACGAGCTCGGCATCGACTTCATCGAGGGCGGGTTCCCCGCCTCCAACCCCAAGGAGACCGAGTTCTTCCGGCGTATGCAGGACGAGCCGCTGGCGAGCGCTGAGCTGGTCGCCTTCGGCATGACCCGCCGCAGGGGCGTCGCGGCCGAGGAGGACGAGAACCTGTGCGTGCTGGCCGATGTCTTCACGCCCAGCGTGGCCATCGTCGGCAAGACGTGGGGGCTGCACCTCGCCAAGGTGCTGTGCGTGAGCCGCGACGAGAACCTGCACATGATCGACGAGTCGGTGCGCTACCTTGCCGGGCGCGGCAAGCAGGTCATGTACGACGCCGAGCACTTCTTCGACGCCTGGCGTGACGACCCCGGGTACGCGCTGCAGTGCGTGTCGACCGCGGCCGCAGCGGGCGCGACCGTCGTCTGCCTCTGCGACACCAACGGCGCCAGCCTGCCGCCGTTCGTCGCCGACGTGGTCGGCGAGGTGACGGCTGCCCTCCCGCAGACGATCGTCAGCGTGCACATCCACAACGACTCCGACTGTGCGGTGGCCGACACCCTGGTCGCCGTCGAGGCCGGCGCACGTCAGGTGCAGGGCACGATCAACGGCTACGGCGAGCGCTGCGGCAACGCCAACCTGTGCAGCATCATCCCGGCGCTCAAGCTCAAGATGGGCCGCGATGTGGTCAGCGACGAACAGCTGGCGCGCCTCACCGAGACGGCGCACTTCGTCGCCGAGGTGGCGAACGCGACCGTGCAGGCACACGCACCCTACGTGGGCCGCTCCGCCTTCGCCCACAAGGGAGGACTGCACATCGCCGCCGTGGAGCGGGCGCCGCAGACGTTCGAGCACGTCGACCCGGCGGCTGTGGGCAACGAGCAGCGCATCGTCGTCTCGGAGCTCTCCGGCAAGGGCACCGTGGTGCGCAAAGCGCAGGAGATGGGCCTGCGGATCGAGGCCGACGACGTGCGCGTCGCCAGCGTGCTCAAGCGGCTCAAGGACCGCGAGCACGCCGGCTACCACTACGAGGCGGCCGACGCATCCTTCGATCTCCTGCTGCGCCACGAGCTGGCGCCACACGCGCCGTTCTTCCGCCTCGAGAGCTTCCGCGTGATCGTCGAGAAACGCGAGGATGGCCACACCGTGGTGGAGGCGACCATCAAAGTGCACGTGAACGGCGACCGCCTCATCAGCACGGCCGAGGGCAACGGCCCGGTGAACGCGCTCGACAACGCGCTGCGTCAGGCGATCGTGGGCAAGTACCCGCACCTCTCCGACATCGAGCTCGTGAACTACAAGGTCCGCATCCTCGACGAGAGCAAGGGCACGGGCGCGGTGACGCGCGTGCTGCTCGACGCCAGCGACGGCGAGGAGAGTTGGGGCAGCATCGGCGTCAGTGAGAACGTCGTGGAGGCGAGCTGGGAGGCCCTGGTCGACTCCATCGAGTTCGGGTTGTTGCGCGGGCACCAGGGCTGATGCACAGAGGCGCGGGTCGTGAGGCCGTCGTCCTTGCGCCCGCGGGAGTGCGGGTGACGAGGTACTGTCGAGAGAGAAGGAGGCGCACCGTGAGCGACGCCGACAGGGTCCTGGAGATCATGACGGAGGCGGGCGAGCCGCTGAACGCGGGCGCCATCGCCGAGCGCTCCGGCATGGAACGCAAGGCCGTGGACAAGGCGATGGCCCAGCTCAAGAAGGAGGGCCGTATCGAGTCGCCCAAGCGCTGCTACTGGGCGCCCAAGGCCTGATCCGCCGCCTCGGCTGCCGCGGTCACTCCTCGTCCGGGCCTGTCGCGCCGTCCTCCGCGGCGGCGACGATCGTCGCCAGCGTCGCGCGGTCCGGGTAGGCGCCGACGTGGCGCACGCGGCCGTCGACGAGGATGATCGGCAGCGATTCATAACCGTGCGTGGCGACGGCCGCCGTCGCGTCCGCGTCGCCGCCCAGTTCCTTGCCGGTCACGCGCGGGTCGATGCGGCGCACGGTGACGCCCTGCCAGCGCAGCCACTCCAGGTCGCCCGCGAACCGCGGCAGGGCCGGGTCGGTGGCGCTGCAGGCGCAGCCTGAGCTGACGCCGGGCTTGTCGACGACGAGCAGGTCGACGTGCG
>JAAYBE010000134.1 GCA_012719015.1 Actinomycetota bacterium | reverse complement strand
CGGCGTGCAGGACCACGACGTTGAGGGCATGCCCCACGCTGTCGTGCAGCTCGCGCGCGAGGCGGGCCCGCTCCGCCGCGACGGCCTCGCGCGCGCGCGCCTCGCGGTCGGCCGCGAAGAGCGCCGCGCGACGCTCGGCCCGCTCGATGCTGCCCCGGTACACGCGGATGATGACGGCCACGACCCAGACGATGGAGAGCGACGCCCACGTGCTGATCGCGGACTGCCAGGAGAAGTCCGGGATGCCGACGAACACGACGACGATGCCCGCCGTGACCACGAACCCGGCCACGACGGCACGCCTCCAGTGGTCGAAGGCGACCGTCGCGAACGAGGCGACGATCACCGCCCACACCGCCGCCTGCGTGAACTCGTACCCGGCGACGCTCTGGACGCAGAGCAGCGCCGTCCCCGCCGTCAGAGACCCGAGCGGCGACAGCCAGAGCGCCGCCAGGGAGATCCCGCTGGCCACCGTGAGGACGATCAGCGCCGCCCCGTCGTCACGGTAGCCCACCGGGACGCCGCCGCGGGTGAGCAGTTCCACAAGGCCGGCGGCGGTGAACACCAGGGCGAGGAAGACGCTCACGGGCACGGGGTCGAGCAGCGGCGGGCGGCGACGGACCCCAGAGGCCGTCGGCGCTCCCAGGATGTCGACGGGGCGCTCCACGGCCCGCAGTATAGGTGAGTCGCACGTAAGAGTGGTGGAGGCGGCGGGAATCGAACCCGCGTCCACGGACGCCTCGGCGGAGTCTCTACAGGCTTAGCCGTCGCATTCAGTCTCGCTCGCGGCCCCCGCGTCGGCCGGGTGCCGTCCGCCAGCCCCGATCGGTCTCGGATGCGTCCGCTCGGAGCAGTGCGACCGCACCCCAGCCCGCTCAATGACACCGCGACTCCCGGGCGCGGGCGTCCCGGGTGCGATGCGCTACCTAGTGATTAGGCGGCGAGTGCGAGGTTATCCTCGGCAAGTGTGTTGTTCCGGCAGTTTAACGAGGCCACCGGACCTCGGCCTGCTGCTCCCACCTCGGTACAGCCCATGTCGAGACCTGTTCGCCCCCAACGTGGGTGACCTCAGCGGTCACATCCTCGAGTATACCCCTGCACACGGACGTCGAGACGCCGCCGCCCGCCCTGCGGTGGCGGCACACGTCGACGGCGCCGCTTCAGTCAGCCGCACGTCCCTTCGTGCGGGGCGACCAGCGCCGCCCCGCGCGTCGAGCCGGCCGCGCGGCTCAGTCTTCGACCGTCTGGACCTCGCGGCGGTCGCGGCGGCGGAAGTACATGTTGCGGCAGATCGGGCCCTCGCCGCTGGCGTAGCAGCTCTGCACGGCGATGGAGCACTGCGGCAACGGCTGGCGGGCGACCTTGACGACGCCGAACCCGCCTTTGCCGCGCTCGATCTCCTGGAACATGCGCAGGTCGATCTCGTGCGGGAACACCTTCTCGATGCACCCGAAGAAAGTGTCCCCATCTTCTCTGAAGGCGTACAGGAAGCGGCAGTTCATGGCGAGGCAGGCCGCCGGGTAGACGACCTTCTCGCACTGAGCCGAGCATTCCTGACACTCAAGCTGTTCTTCCGACAAACGGATCAGCCTCCTGGACAGAACAACGGCCGGCGTCCTGGTGCCGGCCCGCGAGCATAGTAGCACGGTCGCTCAAGTCCGAACAGACCTCTTAACATCCGCTTAACACTCCGCAAACGAGGACAACCCGGCCTTCATCTGCCTCGGACGACGGGCTTCGATTGACAGGACGTCGACCCGGCGACGAAGATGGTCACATCCGGCCGACGCCGGTCCGAGGGCGGAGGCGCCGGTCCACTCGTCTGCCAGAGGAGGTGGCGGTCGCGCATGGACGCCGAAACGCTCGCCCGCATCCAGTTCGCGTTCACGATCGGATACCACTTCATCTTCGTGCCGATCAGCATCGGCGTCGGCCTCATGGTGGTACTCTTCGAGCGCCGCCATTACAGGAGCGCGATCCCTGCCGACAGAGCGGCCTCCGACTTCTGGATCAAGCTGTTCACCGCCACCTTCGCCATCGGGGTGGCCACAGGCATCACCATGGAGTTCGCCTTCGGCACGAACTGGGCGGGGTACTCCCGCTTCGTGGGCAACATCTTCGGGGCGCCGCTGGCCGCCGAAGGGCTCGTCGCCTTCTTCCTCGAGTCGACCTTCCTCGGCATCCTGCTGTTCGGCCGCAAGAGGGTGAGCCGGCGCTTCTATTACGTCTCCGCGTGGCTGGTGTGGATCGGCTCGCTCCTCTCGGCGCTGTGGATCCTCATCGCCAACTCATGGATGCACACTCCGGCGGGTTACAGGGTGGAGGGCGGCAAGGCGATCCTGACGAGCTTCTGGGCGGCCGCGCTCAACCCGTCCATCGGGCCGCGCTATGTGCACACCGTCGTCGCCACCCTGATCGCCGGGTGCTTCGTGGTCGCCGCAGTGGCCGGCTACTACTTCCTCAAGCGCCGCGACACCGCGTTCGCCCGCCAGGCGATGACCTACGCCGTGGTCGTCGGGGTCGTCCTCTCTGTGGCGATGCCCTTCATCGGCCATTGGCACGCCCTCGTCGTCGCCGAGCACCAGCCGATCAAGATGGCCGCGTTCGAGAACGTCGGCGACACGCAGAAGAACGCGCCGCTCTACCTGTTCGGCTGGGTCCGCAGCGACGGCGAGACCGTCGGGCTCGCCATCCCCAGCGGTCTCAGCCTCATGCTCGGCCTGAGTCCCGGACACGAGGTCACCGGCCTCAACAGCGTCGCTGCCGGCGACCGTCCGCCGGTCCAGATCGTCTTCCAGAGCTACCACCTCATGATCGCCCTGGGCTTCTTCTTCGCGCTCGTCTTCCTGGTCGCCGTGGCGCTGCGGATCCGGGGCCGTCTCGAGAAGGCGCGCTGGATGCACTGGGTGCTCATCGGCTGCCTGCCCCTCTCGCTGCTGGCCATCAACATGGGATGGACGACGACCGAGGTCGGCAGACAACCCTGGGTCGTCCAGGGCCTGATGCGGACCAGCGACGGCGTGTCGCCCACGGTGTCGGCTGGGGAGATCTGGGCGACGTTGGGCATCTTCGCCCTGGTGTATCTGGTGCTCTTCATCGCCTGGCTGCGCATCTTCCTCGGTATCATCAAGAAGGGACCGGACGACGTGACCCGGATGCCCGAAGCCGGGCACACCGCGCCCGGACCGGTCGCGACCGACGCCGTCGCGGCGCCCGCCGGCACAGAGAGGTGACGCGATGACCCTGGCCGACATCTGGTTCTTCCTCGTCGCCGCGCTGCTCACGGTCTACGTGGTCCTGGACGGCTTCGACTTGGGAGCCGGCGTGCTCTACCCGTTCGTGGCCCGCTCCGAGGGCGACCGTCACGTGATCCGGGCCTCCATCGGCCCTGTGTGGGACGGCAACGAGGTGTGGCTCATCACCGGGGCGGGGGCGCTCTTCGCCGCCTTCCCGATGGTCTACGCGACGACCTTCAGCGGCTTCTATCTCGCGATCATGCTCGTGCTGTTCGGCCTGATCGTGCGCGCCGTGTCGCTGGAGTTCCGCCACCACGACAGCGACTGGCGCGCGCTCTGGGACGCCACCTTCTTCCTCGGCAGCCTCGTGCCGGCGCTGCTCG